>NZ_DRGY01000056.1 GCF_011049865.1 Marinobacter antarcticus
CAAGTGGCCGTTATAAGTGAAGGTTAATCTCTTAACTTGAGAGACCACGCCACACCCCTTTATTTTTATGAGTCAGTGGTTATAACATCATCCTCAGCCCTTTTGGGCAACAAATTCATTAGATTAAATAGCACTTACGAAAAGAAATCTTTGAGCGCGCCACTCATATAACCGAGATTTTCAGTGGTACCAAGGATAATGGCGTCGCAGGCGAGAACATCTTCCGGGCCCGCATCAAGGGGTGCCAACACGGTTACTTCCACGTTTTCAATATCTTCGTGGCTTGCACCCTGCGCAATGGCATCGCGCAGGGTAAGCGTATTAGGAGAGGGCGCGTGAGAAACAATAAGTAATTGCTTTTTGCGATCCACAGCGCATCTCTCCATCTAGCCCGCCACATAGCCCGTATAGCTTAGATCAGTTCACCATCCGCTTCTGCCGGTGCTTCAGCTGCCTCCGCGTCTTTTTTGGAAACCGGCTTCGGCATCAGCCTGTCACGCACGCTGGCCTCAATTTCCTTGGCAACATCCATATTCTCTTCAAGAAACTTACAGGCATTGGCTTTACCCTGGCCGATTTTATCGCCTTTGTAGGCGTACCAGGCGCCGGCCTTGTCCACAAAGCCTTCTTTAACGCCCATATCGAGCACTTCAGCCATTTGGTAAATGCCCTTGCCGTAAAGAATCTGGAACTCGGCCTGCCGGAAAGGTGGGGACACCTTGTTTTTAACGACCTTGACGCGGGTCTCGTTACCTATAACCTCATCCCCTTCCTTTACCGCACCGATCCGGCGGATATCAAGGCGTACAGATGCGTAGAATTTCAGGGCGTTACCGCCAGTCGTCGTTTCGGGGCTACCAAACATCACACCGATCTTCATACGGATCTGGTTGATAAAGACCAGCAAACAGTTGGAGTGCTTCACGTTACCCGTGAGCTTACGCAGAGCCTGGGACATCAAGCGGGCCTGCAAGCCGACATGACTGTCACCCATTTCGCCTTCAATTTCAGCTTTCGGTGTAAGGGCGGCAACCGAGTCAACAACAATCACGTCTACCGCGTTGGAGCGCACGAGCATGTCGACAATTTCCAGAGCCTGTTCCCCGGTATCCGGCTGGGAAACCAGAAGGTCATCTACGTTAACACCCAGTTTTTCGGCGTAAATAGGGTCAAGAGCGTGCTCGGCATCAATAAAGGCACAGGTCTTACCGGCTTTTTGCGCCTCGGCGATAACCTGCAGAGTCAACGTTGTTTTACCGGAGCTTTCAGGTCCGTAAACTTCAACAACCCGGCCGTAAGGCAGACCACCTATACCCAGAGCAACGTCCAGCCCGAGAGAGCCCGTGGAAACCGCAGGCATGGCTTCGCGGGGCTGGTCGCCCATTTTCATGATTGCGCCTTTACCGAACTGGCGTTCAATCTGGCCCAGCGCTGCGCTCAATGCTTTTTTGCGGTTGTCTTCCATCAGTGCAAACCCTCTGTTGCCTTGGCCTCCGGCACGATATAACACGCCGGCGGAGAGATAATGAATTGGAATCTGAACAGTGGCTACAGTCAAATTCCTGTATATTTGAACAGTATTAAAACATACCCCGGGAGCGAGACCAACCCCTGTTATTGTGAAAACATTCAGGTCTTCTCCAAAAAGCCGCTAACACCTTGCAAGGCAAAGAGAACTGCCTTTCGCCTTACTTCATCGCGATCGCCACTGAAGTGCCGAACGACAGCCTCTGTGCTGCTCACACTGCCGCCCCAGGCAAACCAGACGGTTCCTACGGGCTTGTCTTTACTGCCCCCTCCGGGGCCCGCCACACCGCTAACAGCCACGGCGACATCCGCGCCGGTTGTGGCGAGTGCGCCTGCAACCATTTCGCGGACAACCGGCTCGCTGACGGCACCGTGATTATCCAGAGACGCACGGGTTACCCCGAGCAGCGTGTGTTTTAATCCATTACTGTACGTAACCAGGCCGCCTAATACATAGGCTGATGAGCCGGCCCTGTCTGTCAGCACCTTGGCAACCCAGCCGCCAGTGCAGCTTTCAGCGGTTACCAGCGTATGGCCCGCGGCCAACAGCCGCTCGGCCAAATGATGTCCGGCTTGTTCGAGTTCGTGGTCACTGGCAGGCATAATGATCTCCTTCGTTTCATCACGGGCGTTATTTTCTTACAATCCGTGGCTTCACCCAAAGCAAGATTATCCGGACTCGTCCATGCCAGCAGCCCAGAACGATTTTTCCAAGCACACACCCATGATGCAGCAATATCTCAAAATCAAGGGTGAGCATCCGGACGAGCTCGTATTTTACCGCATGGGTGATTTTTACGAGCTGTTTTACGACGATGCCAAAAAAGCCGCAGAGCTGATGAACATCACCCTCACTGCAAGGGGGCAGTCCGGCGGTAACCCGATTCCCATGGCGGGCATCCCGTTTCATGCATCCGAAGGTTACATTGCCCGGCTGGTGCGGGCAGGTCAATCCATCGCCATCTGCGAACAGATCGGTGATCCTGCCACCAGCAAAGGGCCGGTTGATCGCCAAGTGGTGAGAATTGTTACTCCTGGCACCCTGAGTGATGACGCCTATCTGGAGGACCGGCGCGATAACCTGCTGGTCGCAATATTTCATCACCGCGAACAGTTCGGTTTTGCCTCACTGGATATTTCCAGCGGCCGATTTGTGGTGTCCGAACTGGATAACCTGGAGGCGCTGCAAGGAGAGCTGCAGCGTTTGCGCCCTGCGGAGATACTGATCAGTGAAGACTTTCCGTTTGAGGAAGTGCTGACCGGCTTTACCGGCGTTCGCCGCCAGGGGCCCTGGCTGTTTGAGGGCGATACAGCTCGCCGCGTTATCACCCAGCAATTACAGGTTCGCGACCTCACGGGCTTTGGTTGCGAAGACCTCAGCCTGGCTATTTGTGCCGCCGGCTGTCTTTTGCAGTACGCAAAAGAAACCCAGCGCACCGCCCTGCCCCACATCCGCAAGTTAACCCGGGAGCGCCGCGACGAAGCGGTGATTCTCGATGCTACGAGTCGCCGGAATCTGGAAATTGACGTCAACCTTATGGGCGGTCAGCAGCACACTCTGGCCTGGGTGATGGATAAAACCGCAACCTCTATGGGCGGCCGGGAGTTGCGGCGCTGGCTGAATCGTCCGCTGCGAAATGTAGACGTGGTGAAGCAGCGACAGCAAGCCGTATCCGCCCTGCTTGAAGGCTTTCTTTACGAACCGGTACACGATCTTTTAAAAGCCGTGGGCGACATTGAACGTGTACTGGCCCGCGTGGCACTGCGTTCAGCTCGCCCAAGAGATCTCGCCCGCTTGCGGGATGCGTTTCTGGTGCTGCCGGATCTGCAAGAAACACTGAAGCCCGTCAGCTCTCAACACATTGCCAAACTGGCCGCCGCAATTGGTGAGTATCCCGAGTTGGCCGGCATGCTGGAGCGCGCCCTTATCGACAATCCGCCGGTTGTCATCCGGGAGGGCGGAGTGATCCGTGAGGGTTTTGATGGCGCACTGGATGAGTTGCGCAACATCAGTGAAAACGCGGGCCAGTACCTGCTGGATGTGGAAACCCGGGAGAAAGAACGCACGGGCATAAGCACGCTGAAGGTTGGCTACAACCGCGTGCATGGCTACTACATTGAAATCAGCCGAGCCCAATCGGCTCAAGCGCCGGTTGATTACATTCGCCGCCAGACACTGAAAAACGCTGAACGCTTTATTACGCCCGAACTGAAAGAATTCGAGGATAAAGCCCTGAGCGCCAAAAGCCGGGCCCTTACCAGAGAAAAAGCCCTGTACGATGAGGTGCTAGAAACCGTCGCGGGACAACTTGCGCCGCTTCAGGATGCGGCACAGGCGTTGGCAGAGCTCGATGTCATCAGCAACTTTGCCGAACGTGCAACTACATTGCGCTTTGCCGCACCCGAGTTCCGCGATGCCCCCGGGTTTGATATTGAAGATGGCAGGCATCCGGTGGTGGAACAGCTTCTTGATGAGCCTTTCGTGCCCAACAACCTGCTGATGGACACTCAGCGCCGGATGCTGGTGATTACCGGCCCTAACATGGGCGGCAAGTCCACCTACATGCGCCAGGCAGCCTTGATCTCCCTGTTGGCCTACACCGGGAGCTTCGTGCCCGCTAACCGAGCCAAACTTGGACCGATAGACCGTATATTCACCCGCATGGGGTCGTCGGATGACATTGCCGGTGGGCGATCGACCTTCATGGTGGAAATGACTGAGACCGCCAACATTCTGCACAACGCCACCGAGCTCAGCCTGGTGCTGATGGACGAAATAGGCCGTGGCACCAGCACGTTTGATGGCTTGTCCCTGGCTTGGGCCACAGCAGAGCATCTGGCAAAAGAAACACGCTGCTACACGCTGTTTGCCACACACTATTTTGAACTCACACAGCTGGCAGACGACCTTGAACACGCTGTGAACGTGCATTTGACGGCCACCGAACACGACGACAGCATTGTATTCCTGCACAATGTGCACGAAGGCCCGGCCAGCCAGAGCTACGGCTTGCAGGTGGCGAAACTGGCTGGCGTGCCTCAAAGCGTCATCGGGAACGCCAAAGCGCAACTGGCCCTGCTCGAAGGCAGCGCAACCCCCGCGCCCTCATTAGCCGCTGGGCCCAGCCAGAAACGAGCAGCAGAACCCACTCATGCCGTTTATCAGGGTGATATGTTTGCCAGTTCACAGCCAAGCGCTGTAGACGAAGCACTCCAAAGCCTTGATCTGGACGGGTTGTCACCCAGAGACGCGCTGAATCGGCTTTACGAACTGAAAGAATTGCTTAAAAACTGAGAGGGAGTTGATCTGGGTAATAAGGTTATATCCGGCAAACGCTTGCGGCTGTGCGGGCCGCTCCCTACAATATCGCCCATCAAAATAGAACCATGGAGCCTAGCCGAACGCTCCGGATGAGATTGACCACTGGACCAGGGATCTGATTATGGCGTTTATCGTTACCGATAACTGCATCAAGTGCAAATACACAGACTGCGTGGAAGTATGCCCGGTAGACTGTTTCTACGAAGGCCCGAATTTTCTGGTGATCGACCCGGATGAGTGTATCGATTGTGCCCTGTGCGAGCCCGAATGCCCGGCCGAAGCCATTTTCTCGGAAGACGAACTGCCTGCCGATCAGGAGCAATTCGTAGAACTCAACGCCGATCTTGCCGGTAAGTGGCCCAACATCACCGAGAAGAAAGATCCCCCGGCAGACGCAGCAGACTGGGATGGCAAGCCCAACAAGCTGCAGTATCTGGAGAAGTAATTATTAGTGATCAACGGTTATAAAGACTGACCAGGGCCGACTAACGCAACTCAAGCGCCAGTCAATTGCTCGCAAGCCTTGCCCCCATTGCGATGAAGAACCCCCCGGTCAGTCCATTGAGCAGCCGCTTAACGCGCACACCAACGCCCAGGCCGCGAAAACGCACCACCGCCCAAGCCAGTCCGCACTGCCAGACCATTGCCATCACGAAATGCACCCCTGCAAGTATCAACGACTGCTGAAAAGCGCTTCCTGACGGGTCCACAAACTGAGGCAACAACGCCATATAAAAGAGCGCCGTTTTAGGGTTGAGCACATTGGAAAGCAAGCCTTCTCGAAACGACACGTGCACAGGAACACTGCGGCGAGAAACCGACCGTGATTCTGCACCGGTATCGGGCTCGTGCTTCATGGCCCGCCGAAGTGAACTCAAGCCAAGCCAAATCAGGTAGCAGGCTCCGGCCCACTTCAGCGCAGAAAATGCCCAGGCCGTCTCAAGCAACAACAGAGAAATCCCCAGCGCTGAGAGGGTGGCGTGAATAAACAAACCGCTGCAAATGCCGATACTGGTCACACCGCCATCCCGAAAGCCGCCGCGGCCGGCGTTGCGCATAACCAAAAGCGTATCCACGCCCGGCGTTACCGTCAGCAAACTTATGGCAATCAGGTACGCCCAGAAAAGCTCAGAAACCACACCGGCCTCCTTTCGTTTTTATGCAAGAATTTTACGGGCTGGCGCGGAGTTGTAAAAGGCGGCAAGCCGCCGACGCAAAAGCGCCTCAACGTACCCCTCCTCCCGGAGAACATCTATCACCGGAATCGCCCAGGCGTTTACTTCGGCCATAATCACCTCACGGGTAACACCAAGGTCACCGAGTAGATCGCTGAGCGGCCGATCACCGTATTTTACGAACAGGTGCGCAACCGCAGCCTGGGCGCAGCCGTCAAAACAGGCCGTTTTCCGGAACCGCAACCAGAACTCATAGCCCAACACCACAAACGTTTGCAGCTCAGCGTCTCCCAACCCTTCGCGCAGCTCCGCAAGCGTTCGATCCTCGGTAGCAAGCCAGGCCGCCATAACCGTATCCCGCACCTCATCATCACACAGCGCCCGTTGCAAGAACTGCTCACTGCGGCCAATCAACCCGGGCAGGCTGTCCGAAAGCCAGGATTTGAAACGGCGCTCAAAGGTTTCATCCAGCCCTGGCATCGCCTTGTTGGCCATACGCTTACCAAACTTCATCATGGAGCCAACGCCGGGGACCGACTTGGTGATCAGGTTGTCTTCGTACAGATAATTGATCACACCCTGATACACCACGTTCGAAATCAGCTCCTGGTAAACCGGGTGCGCCATGATGTTGCTGATCATTTGCTCCCGCTGGCCCCTGAGCTCAAGCAACTCTTCAACAAAACCGGCGGCCTGGTCCCGGGCGATGACATCGCCCAAGGTCGTCGTTGCCTGAACCGGTGCATTCAGCACTTCATTGGCCATCTCGCCCGCCAATTCAGGAATGCCTGCGTCGAGCTCCATGTTTACGACAACGCGCTGAATCGTTGCCATCACCTGCTGCTCCGAGGCTATGCGATTCAGCGTGACATCACCCGCAAGATCAAGTAGCTCGCCGACTTCCTGTTTCAAAAATGTCCGCAGCTTTGCGCCCTTCAGTGCTGCCAACTCGTGCTTCACATGCAATTCAAGCAGTTTATTGGCTGGATCGGTTTTGTCTCCGGTCATCTTGTTGACGGCCTCGCTGAGGTTGTACACATCAGGACATCATTCCAGATCTTTGGCCTGATCCCTGAGTACAAACTTTTGGATTTTCCCGGTGGACGTTTTCGGCAACTCGGAGAAAACAACCGTCTTGGGCACTTTGAAACGTGCCAGATGTTCGCGACAAAAATCGATAATATCGGCCTCGCTGACATCTCCCGCTTCTGGTTTTAACGTGACGAACGCACAAGGCGTTTCGCCCCATTTTTCATCCGGGCGAGCCACCACCGCCGCCTCCATAACGGAGGGATGCCGGTATAACGCATCCTCCACCTCGATGGTGGAAATGTTCTCGCCGCCCGAAATAATGATATCTTTCAGGCGATCCTTGATTTCCAGATAGCCGTCTTCGTGCCACACGGCCAGATCGCCGGTGTGAAACCAGCCGCCTCGAAAAGCCTCTTCGGTGGCTTTCGGATTCTTCAGATACCCTTTCATCACGGTGTTACCGCGCAAAAAGATCTCGCCAATGGTTTTACCATCTTTGGGAACCGCTTCCATGGTTTCGATATCACCGACCATGGTGCCCGCAAGCGTGTGATAGCGCACGCCCTGGCGGGCTTTAATCTTCGCGCGATCGTGCAAGGGCAATTCGTCCCACTCAGCTTTCCAGGCACACACGGTGACCGGCCCATACACTTCTGTCAGGCCGTATACGTGGGTCACTTTGATGCCCATTTCCTCGATGGCACCAATAACCTGGGCCGGAGGCGCCGCACCTGCCGTCATGGCGCGAACTTCGTGGTCAATACCCGCCTTGTGCTCGGGCGGCACATTCAGCAATGCGTTGAGCACAATCGGCGCACCGCACATGTGGGAGACCCTGTGTTCTTTGATCAGCTGCAGGATTTTTACCGGGTCTACCCGGCGCAAGCACACGTGAGTACCCGCCACGGCAGCAATCGTCCAGGGAAAACACCAGCCGTTGCAGTGGAACATCGGCAACGTCCACAAGTACACCGGATGCATGCCCATTGACCATACGGTTTGGTTGCCCAACGCGTTCAAGTAAGCGCCACGATGGTGATACACCACCCCTTTGGGGTTGCCGGTAGTTCCGGAGGTGTAATTCAGAGAGATGGCGTCCCATTCGTTGTCAGGGAACTGCCACGGAAACTGAGGATCGCCTTCCGTAAGAAACGCCTCATAATCCAGATCGCTGGCTTGCACACCTTCGCCGTATTCCGGGTCGTCCACGTCGATAATCAAGGGCTTGTTTTCGAGGCGACTGATCGCGTCACGCATCACCTCGCCAAATTCGCGATCCACAATCACCGCCTTCGCTTCGCCGTGCTCCAGCATGTAGGTAATGGTCTCTGCGTCCAGCCGGATATTCAGCGCGTTCAAGACGGCGCCCGCCATGGGCACGCCAAAATGACACTCCACCATGGCCGGAATGTTGGGCAGCATGGCCGCCACCGTATCACCCTTAACAATCCCTCGACCTTTCAATGCCGATCCCAAACGCCGGGACCGCTCGTAGGTCTGGGCCCAATTATAGCGAACAGCCCCATGAATAATGGAGGGGTAATCCGGATAGACACTGGCGGTGCGTTCAATAAAATCAATCGGGGATTGAACAGCGTAGTTGGCGTCAACAGGCGCAAGGCCCTGATCGAAAATCGAGGTCATTTGGTGGTCCTCACTGCAAGCCTCGGGCCTGCTGGTCTTGTGGTGTATTCGTGGGCATTGCTGCAATCGCTATACTTTCATCCAGCTTGCCTGCGGAGTCAACCGGGCGGCGCCTGACCGCCTTGCGCCAGCTCCTCATGAGCCAATGCCCCAAGCCTGATAATGGCCTGATCTATACGCGCACTCCAGGGATTGCCGCCGTTCAGCCGCAGGCAAGAATCGAACTTGCCTGAAATCGAGAACATCAGGCCAGGTGCCACGTTGATATTTTCTGCCCGGGCGCGATGGTATACGCGGGTGCCGGAAACCCCAGCGGGCAGTTGCACCCAAAGCACAAAGCCACCCTGGGGGCGGCTGACCGCTGTACCAACAGGAAACGACCGCGCCACAGCTGCGCGCAGGCGCTCGGTCGCCTCCCGGTAATGCTGACGAGCAGAACGCAGGTAGCGATCATAACCACCCTGCTCGAGAAAATGCGCAACCGCCAGCTGCGGAATGGACGACGTCGCCAGGTTGGAAAAATACTTTTGCTGCCTGGCACCGGCCATATGGCGCCCGGGCACCATCCAACCCAGCCTCAACCCCGGCGAAATGGTTTTGGAAAAAGAACTGCAGTAGATCACGTTGTCCGCGCGATCATAGGCCTTTGCAGGCCATGGCCGCTCACCCGTGTGATACAGATCACCGTAAATATCGTCCTCAATCAACGGCACTCCGGCGGCGGCAAGCATCGACACCATCTGCTTTTTGCGCTCATCCGGCATTCTGGCGCCCATGGGATTGCTGTGATTGGCCACCACAACACAGGCCTTCAAAGGCCATTGTTCAAGGGCCAGTTGCAAACCTTCAAGGCTAAGACCATCAGAGGGATGGGTCGGAATTTCCATTGCGCGCAACCCGACCACTTCCAGCGCCTGGAGAATGCCGGGGAAAGACGGTGACTCAACCGCCACTATGTCCCCCGGCTGGGTAACCGCGCGCAAGCCCAGAATAATGGCTTCCTGGGCACCGTTGGTAACGAGCACATCACCCGGGGTTATCGGGACGCCCACAGACGCCATGCGTTGGGCAATCTGCCGGCGTAATGACGCCTTGCCCGGAAAGGCATAATCCAACGTTTCCAGCCCTTGCCTCGCCGCCCAGAGCGTGCTCTGCTGAATCTGCCGCAACGGCAAGTAGTCTGCATGGGCAACGGCGGTGGCCAGCGGCACCATGCGCTTTTGCTCATCGGCGCACAGCTCCAGTGTCATCTCACGGGCCGTGACCGGAATCGGACGGCTTCGGTCCCGTTGCATCAAAGGCTCAGGGGCATCCACGGCAGGCAAACGCACAAAATAGCCACTACGCTCCCGGGCCTGAAGATAACCACGGGCTTCAAGCGTCTGATGCCCCTGCAACACCGTCGAAATGCTAACGCCCAACTGCTTGCTCAGCACCCGTACGCCCGGCAGGCGGTCTCCGTCCCGATAAACGCCATCCTGAATAAGTGCCTGAAGCCTGTCTGCCACCTGGTTGTAGAGAACGCCCATCCTGCCTGCCTCGCGAACATAAAGGTTATTGCCCATCAATAAAGCTGTCGCCTTTATTGCAACAGATCGCCAACAGGCAAGAACGGTACAGATAACGGAAAAGATCACCAGTACAGACGCTAAAAACAGCACCCTGTACCGGTTCAAAAACAGATTATCTGAATCTGTTATGCCCGTCAGCCTGGAGAGACAATAACAACATCGCAAACAGAAGAAGGAGTTTCACCATGGGCATAGCAAACTGTCACGCCCCGACCGCAACCCGGAACAATCTTTTTGGCCTGCAGTCCAACGCCCCCGCCCTGTGCGCAGAGGGACTGAACACCAGCCGCCAATGGTTGAAAGATCTCGGATTTTCTATCAACCAATCAGGTCAGGAGCACTGGGTGATAACACACCATAACCCGCTTCCCGAGCTGCATTTCTACAGCGAGCGTGAACTGGCGCAGTTTGCCAGCCACAAGGCTCATCACTACGCTAAGCGTTTGTTTACGGAGGACAGACCATGAAACACCCTATTTATCAGGTAGACGCCTTTACCAGCCAGATTTTCAAGGGTAATCCGGCCGCCGTCATGCCGCTGGAAAAATGGCTTCCAGATGAGACATTGCAAGCTCTGGCAGCGGAGAACAACCTGTCGGAAACTGCGTTTTTTGTGCGCGAGTCTGGCGCTGGCGGGTCAGACTTTCACATCCGCTGGTTTACTCCGAATATCGAGGTGCCTCTTTGCGGGCATGCCACTCTGGCCAGCGCCTGGGTTATTTTCAACAAACTCGGCTGGGCCGAAGAAACGATCCGCTTTCACTCCAAAAGCGGTCCTTTGGGTGTTCAAAAAACCGCTGACAACTGGCTGGTTCTGGACTTCCCCAACTTTTCTGTCGAGGAGCGGGAAACCCCGGCAATCCTCGCAGAAGCCCTTGGGGGTGCGCCCGCAACTGTTTTTTACGTGCCTGCTGATGCAAATTACATGATGGTTCTGGAAAACGAGGCGGCCGTAAAAGCTACGCAACCGGACATGCGCTTACTGCGGGAGCTCGACAACCTGGGCTTGATCGTCACCGCTCCTGGCGAAACAGCCGACTTTGTAAGCCGTTACTTCGCCCCGGGCGCCGGCCTTGATGAAGACCCGGTTACGGGCTCGATTCACAGTGTTCTGGTGCCCTACTGGGCGGAAAAACTGGGCAAGACCCGGCTTGAAGCCCGACAACTCTCAACCCGTGGGGGATTATTGCGCTGCGCGTTGAAAGGTGACCGTGTCGCCATCGCGGGGCAAGCTGCATTTTATATGGAAGGAACGGTTCATCTGGAATGACCCGTAGCCTCGGCCTGAGGCTGGTATACTGCCCGCCACATAAATCAGAGGGCGGGCAGTAATGACGGCAAGTTCCAGCAACCAGTACGACGTGATTATTATCGGTGCCGGCGCCGCCGGCCTGATGTGCGCAGCCACCGCAGGCTACCGCGGGCGCAAGGTGCTGGTAATTGATCATGCCAACAAGCCGGGAAAGAAAATCCTCATGTCTGGTGGCGGGCGCTGTAATTTCACCAATCTCAACAGCACGCCTGCCAATTTTCTATCAGACAACCCGCGCTTTTGCATTTCTGCCCTGAAACGTTATACCCCGCAGAATTTTCTGGATCTTGTTGAACGCCACGGCATTGAACATGAAGAAAAAGCCGCCGGCCAGCTGTTCTGCAAAGACAGCGCGAAAGAAATACTTGCCATGCTGCTGACAGAATGCGATTGGGCGGGTGCTGAAGTTCGCATGAAAACCAGCGTAAAGAGCATCGCCCAAAGCGCTGGGCATTACCGGGTTAACACCAGCTCAGGCGCCCTCACCTGCGAATCTCTGGTTATCGCCTGCGGTGGCCTATCCATCCCCACCATGGGCGCTACGGGCTTCGGCTACGACATTGCCCGGCAATTCGGGCTCACCGTTCTGCCCACCCGGGCCGGGTTGGTGCCCTTCACGCTGCACCCCGAATTGAAGCAGCAACTGGCACCTCTTTCGGGCGTGAGCTGCCCGGTGGAGGCCGCTTGCAACAATCAGCGTTTCCGGGAGCCCATGCTAGTGACGCACCGGGGCCTGAGCGGCCCGTCGATGCTACAGATTTCCAGCTTTTGGCAGCCCGGAGACCCGTTGACGGTCAACCTGTTGCCGGAGCGCAATATCCGTGAAGATCTGGCGTCTCTGCGCAAACAAAAGCCGCAATCATCTCTGGCCCACTATCTTACCCAGCACCTGCCCAAACGCTTCGCCCAGGCATTCAACGAGCTTTTTGGCTGGGAAGGCCCTCTTCAGAGCTACAAAAACAGCGATCTTGAGCAGATGGCCGACACGTTGGCGCAGTGGACCATAAAGCCCGCAGGCACTGAGGGCTACAGAACAGCTGAAGTAACACTGGGCGGAGTAGATACCCGCCAGCTCTCATCAAAAACCATGGCGGCACTGGATCACCCCAACCTCTACTTTATCGGCGAAGTTGTGGACGTGACGGGGCATCTGGGTGGGCACAATTTTCAGTGGGCGTGGGCGTCTGGCGTGGCGGCGGGGCAGGCAACTTGATTCATAGTCCATGAATAATTCCAACTCGAACAGTCACAGTCAGTCTGAGGCCGATCCGCCAAATCTAGAATTTTTTTTTGGTCAAGTTGGAAAACTTCATACTCACGACTAGGACTCTCACTGCGAGGATATTAAAGTCCGCTAGTCTTGCCTGTGTTACTAGCTTGCTCTTTACTTCGCTGCCTAATCAAACTCCGTGAACTCTATCAACCCACGTCTGGAAAGTCTCTGCTGTCGAGCTATGACGACGACCGATCTTAAATTCAGAAAAAAGCCAATCGATCGGATCGTTGGGCTGAGCGGCAAGCGCAGAACGTGCAACACTGACCTGCTCTTGGTAACACAAATCTTTCCAGTCGCGCTCAAGACCAAAAGCGTAAAGGCCTCGCCACGGAATCTCATTGCAAACATCGTCCGGTGATAGCCAAACCGTTGTCTTCTCCTCACCCTCTCGCCATAAGCCTGCCCAACTCTTAATCACGTCGCGAAGATGCTGACGTTGCTTGCGAGAGCTACGATTCAAACCGTGCTTGTGCGCAATATCGAGAGTTAGCTCGTGCAACGTAATCCCGTTTTTGTTCTCTAACACAGACTTGGCCAAGCGGCTCAGATCTAACCGATGATCCGCATGAAAGTAGCGCTCTTTGTCGTAGGTTGGGAGGCCTGCAAGCACGTCATCGTTGACAGGGTGGGCTTCAAAAAGAGGTTCATGCGACGACGCTTGGTGCTGGACTTGAGCAAGTAGATCCGCCTCGGCAGCCCCAGAGTCGATTATAAGTTTAGAATCATTCTCACCAGAGTCAGCGTCAGGCATGCTAGAAGACTCTTGGCCTAGCTCGGCTGACGGCTCAGGCTTGGAAACTAGTGCGGCCTCTGCCTCTGGCTCTGCAACGCCCTTAACTTCACGGCTATCGGCTAACAGCGCCTCCAGCCTTTCGTGGATCTTTTTAATCGCATACTCCGGCTCTTGGAAGTAGTCGGTAGACCATAAACGAACGATCCGCCAGCCAAGATTCTCAAGGATCGCCTGACGCACTCGATCGCGGTCACGCGCTGATGGCGAACTATGGTAGGTAGCTCCGTCGCACTCGACACCAGCGAGGTATTCACCGGGTTTATCTGGATGAATAACACCCAGGTCCACGCGGAATTTAGAAACACCCACCTGTGTCTGAACCTTCCAACCTTTTGCCCGAAGCGACATGGCAACGGCCTGCTCGAAGTCTGAATCGAATTGATCAACACCATGGTTAGCTGAACTGAACTCAGATAGCGCAATCGGTCCGCGCTCGGCGAACTCAAGGTAGTTTTTAAGATGCTCTACCGCCGTAGCTTGTGTCCGCGAGAGATCTATCATGGATGAATCAAAGCTC
Source organism: Marinobacter antarcticus (assembly GCF_011049865.1). GTDB lineage: Bacteria > Pseudomonadota > Gammaproteobacteria > Pseudomonadales > Oleiphilaceae > Marinobacter > Marinobacter antarcticus_A. The sequence continues at coordinate 14,170 of NZ_DRGY01000056.1, forward strand.
GAGAAGACCATCACCTCGGTCGTTGCACGCGTTACGGCAACATTTAGCCGGCGCTCACCGCCAGGCTTATTCAAAGGGCCGAAGTTCATGCTCATGGTGCGGCCACTTGGCTCAGTCGGGCCGTAGGTCAGCGATAATACAATAATGTCACGCTCATCACCTTGGACAGACTCAAGGTTTTTAACAAACACAGGATCATAGGTATCCGTTGCAGTAAAAAAGTGTTCGAGTTCAGAGTTTTTACGGCGCGCCTCATCAACGAAATCCTCAACCAAACGCTGTTGCTGCGAGTTGATCGTAACGATACCGATCGAACGCTCTGGCGCGCCATTGATCATGGCTGTGAGACGCTTAACGACCTCTGCAACTACCGCCTGTGCCTCGATTGTATTGGTCCGACCGCGACCTTTAGCATACACACCCTCAACACGGTGCAACGTCACCGCGCTAATTTTTGTTTCCGCTGACGGGAACGTAGTTAGCTGATTCTCGTAGTAGTGCGAGTTTGAGAAAGCGATCAGCGTTTCATGGCGACTGCGGTAGTGACCAGTTAAACGAAGATGCGGCAAACGCGCCGCCAATGCCTGATCCAAGATGGATTCTAGATCACCTTCGTCCGGATCATCTTCCTCTTTGCGCCCAAACGTATTACTCGGTGGCATCTGTTTCGGGTCGCCAACAACGATGACGTTCTTCCCACGCGCGATCGCGCCAACGGCATCCCAAGTGGTGATTTGAGAAGCCTCATCGAATACTACGAGATCAAACAACGCAAAGTCGGCGGGCAAGAATTGTGCGACAGATAGCGGCGACATCATAAAGCAAGGAGTTAGATCAGTGAGAGCGCCCCCCATTTCATTCACTAACGCACGCACAGGTTTGTATCTGGTTTTCTTCGCCAGCTCGCGTGCGAGCACACCATACTCCGCGGGTGTATCTGGGGCGTTACGATCAGGCACGCCGCTAGCTGTCTTAGAAACGATATACTCGGCCGTTGTTGCAGAGACATCAGCGTCAAGCTCACGGAACATCTCAATGGTGGATTCATGAGACGCACCCGCAAACTGAACTAGCGAAGGACTCTGATCTATCAGTTTCGGTGCCAACCATACACACAACGCGGTCATCGCATTGGCTTCACAATCTCGTGGTGCAATAGCGCGAGTTTCTAACATCAGCGATAGTGGTTCAAGTTGGTACTGAGTCGCGCGCTTCTTAGCAGCCAGCCAACGACACCAGCGGCTCAAACGTTCACTCTGTTCCGCCACAACACTGAAGTCAGTCGCGATTTTGCTAAGATCATCGTCAAGGTTAATTGCAATTTTAACGGCTTCAGACTTGTCATTAAGCGCTGCGATGTTCGCCGCTTCCTCAGCTACACGGCGGGCCAGTCCCACTATCTGCGAACTATCGGAGAGAAAATCCCGACCGTCAATTAAATGGCGACGTAACGTACCGATAGGAAGCGTCGGATCCGCAAACGATGCGATAAACGCCTTGAAGAGTTTAAGTGCCCGTGCGCCATCTATAAGCGATCTATTGAGTTGCTCCGGATTTGAATCCACACCGAACCATACTGCCGATCCTTCGAGCTCTGCGGCACTAATTTTAAGCTGTCTGAGCGTTTCACGCGCGGCAACTGATGACTCAATAATCCTGAGATCTGCAATCTTTTCAAGCCCTTTCGCACGCATCGTTTTGCGTAGGCTATGACGCTTCAAAAAACCAAAGAGTCCGGTCGCTTCGTTGCGTTGCTGGATCCATTGATCCCATTCATACTCATCAAGCATCGTCCATTTAAGGCCGTGACCAAACTCATTTATCTGGTCATGCAACTTGGTATGCAAAGAAATGCTATCGCTCAACGCTCTAACGCGAGAAGGGCCACCCCCCTGAAGTGCAAAATCGACATCACCATTTATCGCAAGGTCACAAAGTTCAGCCAAACCCGAAAGCTGAACGAGTTTGGCCGGTGAGATATGCTCTAGGGGTATCGCTAGCGCCTCCAGTAAGGCCTCAGCGCTTGCACGCGCTCTATTCGTCGCGGTGTGCATTCCGTTAGCAAACGCAACCACTGAAGTACGCCACCGGTTTGAAAATTCTAGCTGGGTGATCGATCCAAAATTAGCAGGATCGAGATCTTCAACTTCTCCAAAAGCGATACCTAGCTCCCTTGCGGTTGCCAAGTACGGATCAAGATCGGCTTTTGTCCTAACGGGCGCGTGGCTTTGATCATCGGGCCAGTCTAGGCGCAACGGGTGCTCATACGAGAAGCGTACGACCCGCGCCATTGCACCACGAGCAGATAACCCGAGCGCATGGTGACGATGAAGCTCTGCCACATAGTTATTCAATCCGTGACGGACTTTCTCTAACCTCTGCGCCTTCGATATCCAATCACTCTGCGTAGTGCCTTCTCGCTGCGTCCATGCCGCACCCAACTGATCGAGCACCGACTTTTTGTTTGCCTTGTTCGAGTGTAACTCCAAACACAAGTGCGCTAGCCCGACTTTCTCCATGCGGCGGTAAACGACCTGAAGTGCGGCCATCTTCTCGGCCACAAAGAGCACTTTTCGCCCCAAGGCTAAGTTGTGACAGATGATGTTCGCAATGGTTTCTGACTTACCCGTGCCCGGCGGGCCTTCAAGTACGAAGTCTTGTGGGTGAGACGAAGCATCAACCGCAACCATCTGAGATGAGTCACAGTTGAGCGGCGCGTAGAACGACTCAGGCCTGATCTTTTCGTCCACTTCGCCACGCTCAACAAAGACACTCTCCTGCTTGTAGGCATCAGATGGATGATCAACAACATGCTCTACAAACGGGCTTTGTTTAAGTAATTCGGTGCGATCGCGCAGATCTTTCCACATGAGGTACTTCGCAAAGGAGAAAGAACCAAGAACAATCTCTTCAACGACAATAAATCCTGGCTGATCCTGAATCGCTGCTCGAACGATATTCCAAATCTCTTCTACATCCACACCGGATTCATCTTCAGGGAGTTCGTGGCGTAGCCGGTCAAGATTAATATCGTAATCGGTCTGAAGCATTTCAATGAGCGTTAGGTTAAAAATCGACTCTTCATCGGGAAGCTGACGCATTTTTACCTTAGCCTGTGCGCTGCGACGTTCAAGCTTGACCGGTAATAGAATTAGTGGTGCACGGAAGGACTTTTCACTCTCCGGTGTCTCTTTCCATCGAAGCATACCGATCGCTAGGAAGAGCGTATTACTCCCACCCTCTTCCAGATCGTTCTTTGCTTTTCTAAGAAGCTCAACGAGCTTTGTGTCTTTGCGTTTTGACGTGTCGTTAACGATGAGCGTTTTGTTATGGAGTTGCTGCACCGCAAACTCCTTGTGCAAATCCTCGCCCGAGCTGAGACGAAATGCCTCAGTACTGCGCTCGTTGTCACCAAGTGGCGTTTCTTCCGCTGCGACAAAGCTAAAGATTTCGTCGGCCGCGAGCATATCTTCGAGCGTACCAAGATCAGGACAGAAGAGCTTCAGAGCTGAGCTTTTTACATTGAGAAGTGGGTTGCGCTTTGTTAAATCCAGCAACTTGCGCTGCCACATATCAACGCGAGTTTCAGGTGTCTCTTCATAGACACGATCGTCACCACGCACCGGTGGTAACGGCGGCGGCGCATCTATACCTATGGTCGCACCTAGCGCTTCATCTTCGCCCCCGTTAAGCGTATTTGTTGTAGATATTTCTTCGATGATTCCTATCGGTTTCACACGGCGAGCTCGCGCCTGCTTGATGTCGACCAGCATCACAAACTCAGATTCCTGATCCTCTTCCAATAAAGTCTTAGCACGATCAATAGCTTGTTTAAATGTCACAGGCGAGTCGTTGGTGACTACCGTCGTTTCGAACATCACGATGTCAGACGTATCCATGCGCTTACGGAGATCAATCGGATCGTCATTGGTGAGCAAGGGGAAGCACTCATCAATCAACCAAAAGCCTGCGAACGCGTGTGTCCTGGTTAATGCGATTACAGGGTTCAACCCCATATTTTCAAGGCAACTAGCAAACAGGACTGAGGTATCGAGACAAGCTGCGGTCTTGTGCTCCAATATATCTGCGGCAGGACGAATACGCTGACCGCGTTCGGCCCAACCGCTCGGTGGCGACAGATAGGTAAGACGCTCGTTAAAGAGCGTTGACCAGAGCGCGGCACCAAATAAGAACGGTCGCTCACGAGTATTAGATTGATAACCGTTGATAGCACTGTCTTGTCCGGCTTTGCGAAGCCCCTGCGCGACTTTAGCAGTTAGCGCTTCAACCGTATGAATATTGGGCTGAACAAATGCGCCTAGCAGTTCAGCTTGACGCGATTCACCGCCCCAGTAGTCGGCAGGCAAAAAGCTGACTTCATGATGCGACGAGAGTTCACGTGTCTGCCCGTCACTATCAACGTAAGACACTGCGAACTTTAACTGAACCAGCATCTCTTCCGTTAGACCCGATAACTTATCAAAGTAAGGTTTTAACGGTCGATCTTGTAGTTTCGTGGACTGCCCTGCTTCAAGGCGATCTATGAGCCATTCTTCAGGTTCAAAGAAGATGGGGTCGCTGGTCAGACGAACACGGATATCCGTGACGGGCTTTGAAGACTCGCGCTCGACTGCAACTGGCACTGATATAAGCATTCGTTTCAGTAATGGGTAGGCATTCTGTTGCGCCGCCAGGGAAAAAGTTGAAGCAACTTCGCTGTTGAGATACAGCTCCATACCAACATCCTTATTATATTTTTACGCGTATGTTGTCTTCCCAGCAGGCAAGCATTTGCTAGCAACCTCAAGCATTTCGTTCAGTCTATAGCCCAATAATAAGGCTCTCAAGTGCCTTTAGCTGAACCAGCTCATAAGTCTAATGTAATCGAAAGCTAAAACTCGTCGCAACCTTCTGGGCCGTGTTAAGTATGCCTGTAGTGGTTCAATGATTCCGGACACCAACTTAGGTGGTAATATCGCCACCATAAGCGAGGTGTCTGATGACCAGGAAACGACGTTCTTTCACGCCAGAGTTCAAACAGGAAGCGGCCTGTTTGGTGCTTGATCAGGGCTACTC
>NZ_DRGY01000057.1 GCF_011049865.1 Marinobacter antarcticus
ATCTTGCTCTGTCTTATGACCACCGCATGGTCGATGGCAAGGAGGCGGTGCAGTTCCTTGTGGCCATCAAGGAAATGCTCGAGGACCCGGCGCGTATTCTGCTGGACGTCTGAGCCGACACTTAACGAATCGGAAAACAGGATTAACTATGTCTGATAAGTACGACGTAATCGTCATTGGCGCAGGCCCGGGTGGCTATGTTGCCGCCATAAAAGCCGCGCAACTTGGCCTCAAAACCGCCTGTGTTGAGTCGTGGAACTCCGAAGATGGCAAAAGCCAGGTGCTTGGTGGTACCTGCCTGAACGTGGGCTGCATTCCTTCGAAAGCGTTGTTGGAAATTTCCCACAAGTTTGAAGAAGCGAGTCACGATTACGAAATGCAGGGCATCATCGCCAAGGATGTCAAAATCGACATCGCCAAGATGATGGAGCGCAAAAGCGGCATCGTAAAGCAGTTGACGGGTGGTATTGCGGGGCTGTTCAAAGCCAACGGCGTTACTGCGATTCACGGGCACGGCAAGCTTTTGGCGAACCGTCAGGTTGAAGTCACGGATAACGACGGCAAGACAAAAATCTACGAAACTGAAAACGTTATTCTTGCCACCGGTTCCAAGCCCATCGATATACCGCCCGCTCCAATGACGGAAGGTTATATTGTGGATTCCGCAGGTGCGTTGGAATTTGAAGAAGTTCCCAAACGCCTCGGTATTATCGGTGCGGGTGTGATCGGACTTGAGTTGGGCAGCGTTTGGGCCCGGTTAGGGTCGGAAGTAACTGTTTTGGAAGCCCAAGACACTTTCTTGCCTGCGGTTGATCAACAGATTGCCAAGGACGCGCTGAAGCAGTTTCGTAAGCAAGGTCTAGACATCGTAATGGGCGGCCGCGTGACGGGCGCTGAGGTGAAGCGTAAGCTTGTTTATGTAAGCTACGAAGATAGCAAGGGCAAGCAGGAGCTGAAAGTCGACAAGCTGATTGTTGCCGTAGGCCGTCGGCCATACACTGACAATCTGCTAGCGGCAGATTCAGGTGTTAACATGGATGAGCGTGGCTTCATTTTTGTTAACGAGAAGTGCAAAACAGACGCACCAGGCGTCTGGGCAGTGGGCGATGTGGTACGTGGCCCCATGCTGGCGCACAAGGCGTCGGAAGAAGGTGTTATGGTCGCTGAACGCATTGCTGGCCATAAGCCCCAAGTCAATTATGACTGCATTCCAAACGTGATTTACACGTCGCCGGAAGTGGCCTGGGTAGGCAAAACCGAAGAGCAGCTCAAGGGTGAAGGTGAGGCCTATAAGGTTGGTACCTTCCCGTTTGCAGCGAACGGTCGCGCAATGGCTGCGAATTCCGCCTCTGGCATGGTGAAAATCATTGCCGATGAAAAGACTGACCGAATTCTGGGCTTTCACGTTGTGGGCCCACAAGCATCGGAAATCGTTGCTCAGGGCGTTATTGCCATGGAATTTGGCTCCAGTGCAGAAGATCTGGCTCTGACCTGTTTTGCACACCCGACTCTTTCTGAGTCTGTGCACGAGGCAGCGCTGGCAGTCAACGATGGCGCGATTCACATTGCGAACCGTCGCAAAAAGAAGTAACGCAAACCAGGAAGCAGGGGCGCCAAATAGGGCGCCCCTTTACCATAAAAATAGCTGATTTCCGGTTGTGTGGTTATCCTCCATCAAAAAGCGGGACACTAACTATGAATTTGCACGAATATCAGGGCAAACAGCTTTTCGCTGAATATGGTTTGCCGGTATCACAAGGCATTGCCTGCGATACCGCAGATCAAGCTGTAGCAGCGGCAGAAAAGATTGGCGGCAATAGCTGGGTTGTGAAGGCCCAGGTTCACGCGGGCGGCCGCGGTAAGGCCGGCGGTGTAAAGCTGGTCAAGAGCACCGACGACATCCGCGCGTTCGCAGAGCAGTGGCTGGGCAAGAAACTGGTCACCTTCCAGACTGACGAGCACGGCCAGCCGGTCAGCAAAATTCTGGTTGAATCCTTGACGGACATTGATCAGGAGCTTTATCTGGGTGCGGTGGTAGACCGTGGCACTCGTCGTATCGTTTTCATGGCGTCCACCGAGGGCGGCGTTGAAATTGAGACGGTTGCGGAAGAAACTCCGGAAAAAATTCTGAAAGCAGAAATCGATCCGCTGGTAGGCGCACAGCCATACCAGGGTCGCGATCTGGCGTTCCAGCTTGGCCTTGAGGGCAAGCAGATTGGTCAGTTCACCAAGATCTTTATGGGCTTGGCGAAACTGTTTGAAGACTACGACCTTGCGCTGTTGGAAATTAATCCGCTGGTCATCACTCCGGCTGGCGATCTGCACTGCCTGGACGCCAAAATCGGTGTTGACGGCAACGCGCTTTACCGCCAGAAAAAACTGCAGGAAATGCGTGATCCTTCACAGGAAGACGCCCGCGAAGCGGAAGCCGCAGCTTGGGAACTGAACTACGTTGCGCTTGAAGGCAACATTGGCTGCATGGTGAACGGTGCTGGTTTGGCCATGGGTACCATGGATATCATCAAGCTCTCCGGCGGTCGCCCGGCTAACTTTCTGGACGTTGGCGGCGGTGCTACCAAAGAGCGCGTTTCCGAAGCGTTCAAAATCATTCTGTCTGACGACGCAGTACAAGCTGTACTGGTTAACATTTTCGGCGGCATTGTACGCTGTGACATGATTGCCGAAGGCATCATTGGAGCGGTGAAAGAAGTTGGCGTTAAAGTGCCCGTGGTTGTTCGTCTCGAGGGCAACAACGCAGAGCTGGGCTCCAAGGTATTGGCTGAAAGTGGCCTGAACATCATCGCCGCCAGCAGCCTTGCCGATGCTGCAGACCAAGTCGTTAAAGCCGCAGGGGGTAAATAATGAGCATCCTGATTAATAAAGACACCAAGGTAATCTGCCAGGGCTTTACCGGCGCACAGGGTACCTTCCACTCTGAGCAGGCTATCGAGTACGGAACCAAAATGGTCGGTGGCGTAAGCCCGGGCAAAGGCGGTACCGAGCACTTGGGCCTGCCGGTGTTCAACACCGTACGTGAAGCGGTAGAAAAAACCGGCGCCCAGGCAACCGTGATCTACGTTCCCGCTCCGTTCTGTAAAGACGCCATCATTGAAGCTGCAGATGCCGGTCTTGAGCTGATCGTGTGCATCACCGAAGGCATTCCGACCATCGATATGCTGTACGCCAAAGAATACGTTGATCGTAAAGGCGTTCGCATGATCGGGCCCAACTGCCCGGGTGTTATCACGCCGGGTGAATGCAAGATCGGCATCATGCCGGGCCATATTCACAAGCCAGGCAAGGTCGGTATTGTATCCCGTTCAGGCACCCTGACTTACGAAGCGGTCAAGCAGACCACAGACTTCGGCTACGGCCAGTCTACCTGCGTAGGCATCGGTGGTGACCCGATTCCGGGTTCCAACTTCATTGATATCCTGAGGCTGCTGCAAGACGATCCGCAGACAGAAGCTATCGTGATGATTGGTGAGATTGGCGGTACTGCAGAAGAAGAAGCGGCAGCGTTCATCAAGGATAACGTTACCAAGCCTGTGGTCTCCTACATTGCCGGTGTTACAGCACCTCCGGGCAAGCGTATGGGCCACGCAGGTGCCATCATTTCTGGTGGTAAGGGTACAGCGGATGAGAAGTTCGCGGCTCTGAACGACGCCGGTGTCAAAACTGTGCGCAGTCTCGCCGAAATCGGCAAGGCGCTGAAGGAAGTAACTGGCTGGTAAGCTGGCTTCTTTCACAAAACCCCCGTTTCTGTTCTGCAGAGCGGGGGTTTTTTATTTATAATGCCGAGTCGTCTGATCTATTATGGGCGAATCCCATTTAAAAGAAGGAGTTCGTGCTTTGAGTTCTGTAGATTCCCAGCAACGGGTTTTGTCCGGTATGCGTCCGACCGGCAAGCTTCATCTTGGTCATTATCACGGTGTGCTGAAAAACTGGGTGAAACTCCAGCACGAATTTGAGTGCTTCTTCTTTATTGCGGATTGGCATGCGCTAACGACGCAATACGACGACCCCTCTGGCATCGAAAAAAGCGTCTGGGATATGGCGATCGACTGGTTGGCCGCTGGTGTGAATCCCGGGTCGTCTACCATGTTTATCCAGTCACAGGTGCCCGAACACGCAGAACTGCACCTGTTGTTGTCCATGATTACGCCTTTGGGCTGGCTGGAGCGTATCCCCACCTACAAGGATCAGCAGGAAAAGCTTCGGGAAAAAGATCTGGCAACTTACGGTTTCCTGGGCTATCCGTTGCTGCAAACCGCCGACATACTGATGTACCGAGCAGGCAAGGTACCCGTGGGCGCGGACCAGGTATCCCACGTTGAAGTCACCCGTGAAATAGCCCGTCGTTTCAATCATATCTACGGGCGCGAAATCGGGTTTGAGGATCAGGCGGAGTCGGCTATCGTCAAGATGGGTAAGAAAAACGCCAAGCTTTATCGCACTCTCAAAAAGCGTTACCAGGAGGAGGGCGATCTGGAGGCACTGGACACGGCGCGCGCCTTGCTGATGGAACAACAGAATATTTCCATTGGTGATCGTGAGCGCCTCTATGGATACATCGAGGGTGGCGGTAAGGTGATTCTTCCCGAACCCCAGCCGCTGTTGACGCCGGAATCGAAGATGCCGGGGCTGGACGGACAAAAAATGTCCAAGTCCTACAACAATTACATTGGCTTGCGGGAAGAGCCTGACAGCGTGGCGCAGAAAATGCGCACCATGCAGACCGATCCTCAACGGGTACGCCGCACCGATCCGGGCGAACCTGAGAAGTGCCCGGTGTGGGGGCTTCATAAAGTGTATTCGGATGCGAAAACACAGGAGTGGGTTCAGGTTGGTTGTCGCAGCGCCGGTATTGGCTGCCTTGACTGCAAAAAGCCATTGATCGATTCCATTCTGGAAGAGCAACGCCCGTTGCGTGAGCGGGCGGTTGAGTACGAAAACAATCCGGATCTTGTGCATTCGATTCTGCAGGAAGGGCGCGAACATGCCCGGGATGCAGCCCGAGATACGCTTGAGGAAGTTCGGGCGGCAATGGGCCTGAGTTATCGTTAAGCCGGCCAAGCCAGAGCCGGCCCCGTTGGCGCGGGTTTCAGGGAAGACGCTGATTGATATTCCCAGTGATCTTTACATCCCGCCAGATGCCCTTGCGGTGTTTCTGGAAGCCTTCGAAGGTCCGCTCGATCTTTTGCTCTACCTCATTCGTCGACAGAATATGGATATTCTGGACATAGACGTGAGTGAAATAACCCGGCAATACATGGACTATATCGGAGCGGTGGAGACCATACGCTTCGAGTTGGCGGCAGAGTATTTGGTGATGGCCGCTACGCTGGCAGAAATCAAATCCCGCATGCTGTTGCCGAGACACGAAAGTGACGAAGAAGAGGAGTCAGACCCAAGGGCCGAACTGATTCGCCGACTGCAACAATACGAACGCTTCAAGCAGGCTGCAGAAGATATCGATGCATTGCCGCGTCTGGAGCGCGACGCGTTTATAGTATCGGCATCCCTGCCACAACTGCCATCGGCACAGCGGCACCCGGACGTCGACATTCGGGACATGCTTTTTGCACTTCAGGGAGTTCTTAAACGAGCAGACCTTTTCATTAGCCACCACGTGGAAAAGGAAAAGCTCTCCACCCGGGAGCGCATGTCGGCGATTCTGTCTGCGTTGCGTGACGATCAATTTGTTACGTTTCAGAGCCTTTTCACTATAGAAGAAGGGCGACTTGGCGTGGTGGTCACGTTTCTGGCAACGCTGGAGTTGGTAAAAGAGCAACTCATTGAATTGGTGCAGGCAGACCTGCTGGGCTCCATCCACGTGCGTGCCCGGGCTTCCCGCTAGATCATTTTGCACCGGACAAGGGTGGGCAAGGGCGAGTAAGGAATAACCATCATGAACGAAGAACAGCTTTCCAAAATTCAGGCGATTGCCGAAGCTGCTCTGCTTGCGGCCGGCAGGCCACTGTCACTGGATCAGTTAAGAGATCTGTTTGTGGAGGGTGAGCGTCCGGCCCGGCAGGTTATGGAGCACGTCATGATGCTTCTTGGTGGCGCCTGCGAGGGCCGGGGTTTTGAGCTGCGTAAGGTGGCCAGCGGTTACAGGCTTCAGATTCGTGAGGAGTTCGCTCCCTGGGTCAGCCGGCTGTTTGAAGAAAAACCTCAACGTTACTCCCGGGCGCTGTTGGAGACCCTCGCCCTGATTGCCTATCGCCAACCTATCACCCGCGGCGAGATTGAAGATGTCCGGGGTGTTGCGGTAAGCAGCAATATCATTCGTACGCTACTTGAGCGAGAGTGGGTTCGCGTTGTTGGTCATCGTGATGTTCCCGGTCGACCGGCCATGTATGCGACAACGCGACAGTTTTTGGACTATTTCAATCTGTCCGGCCTTGATCAGATGCCACCCTTATCCGAGATTCGGGATCTTGATGAAATAGGCAGAGAGATTGAAAAGAATATTCAGGCCGAGATTGAATTCGATTCAGCGCCGGCAAAGCCCGTCGAGGATAATCCTCCGGGCGATACAATTCACTGATACCATTCGGGTATCAGTCAGCGATTAAGGATTATTTTCATGGCGTCAGAACGCCCCGGAAAAAAGGCAAAACCAGCCGCAGATACGATTTCCAATGACGGCCCGGAGCGAATCCAGAAGCTTCTTGCCCGTGCCGGCATCGGTTCGCGCAGGGAAATCGAAGGCTGGATGGAAACCGGGCGCCTTACGGTCAACGGTGAAGCCGCAACACCCGGCCAGAAAGCCACGGTGAGCGATCGTTTCGAATTGGATGAAAAACGGCTGGAGGTCGCAGCCGCCGCTGAAACGGTGCGTAGAGTACTCATTTATAACAAGCCCGAAGGCGAGGTGACAACCCGGAAAGACCCCGAGGGCAGGCCCACGGTATTTGACCGCTTACCCAGGCTCAAGGATAACCGCTGGATATCCATAGGCCGACTGGATATCAATACCACCGGGCTTGTGTTGTTTACCACTGACGGTGAACTTGCTAACCGCTTGATGCACCCCTCAAGCCAGATTGATCGCGAGTACGCGGTCAGGGTTTTTGGCGAAGTGGATGACGCCATGATCCAACGGTTGATAACGGGCGTTTTGCTTGAAGACGGCATGGCTAAATTCAGCGATTTGAGCCCGGCGGGTGGCAGCGGAATTAACCGCTGGTTTCACGTTACGCTCCTGGAAGGCAGGAACCGTGAAGTTCGGCGCTTGTGGGAGTCTCAGGGCGTGCGTGTCAGTCGGTTGAAGCGTGTACGCTATGGGCCGATATTCTTACCAAGCCGGCTCACCGTGGGCAAGTGGGAAGAATTGGAGCAAAAAGCGGTGGATGCTCTGAGCGAAACGGTTGGTCTTGCCGCGATTGATATTCCGCAGAAAACCCCTGATGAGCAAGCGAAACACGACCGGCAGAGAAGAAAGAGCCCGGGCAGTGGCGTAAGAAAACCCGGAACCCGGCGCTGGGATGTCAGCGATACCAAGCCGAGTCGCAATGGTGGGCCTGATAAGCCCCGGAGTGGAACGGGCAAGCCAAAAACAGGGTCTGGAAGACCTCGTAGAGCCCATTCTGCAAGTACCGGCAAGTCGGGTCGATAAGGGCAATAGTGATTCTGAGCCGGGCGGCTCAGCCGATGGTGGCGAACACCCTTGTGCAGTTACGGCCTTGACCCTTGGCTCTGTAAAGCGCCTCGTCGGCGCGGGCTATCCATTGGTCCGCGCCTTCTTCCGCCATATGGCGAGCCACACCGCAACTGATCGTTACCGATAGATCTTTGCCCCCGCAGTCCACTCGAAGCGTTGAGATGGCGTCGCGAACGCGATCGGCGACTTCCCGTGCTTCCTGTTCACCCGTATGAGGCAGCAAAATAGCGAATTCTTCGCCTCCAAACCGGTAAACGGTATCGGAATTCCTGATGGCTGCTTCCAGCGCTCCGGCGGTCAGTCGCAGCAGATGATCGCCTACCACATGTCCGTGCTGATCATTCACCGCTTTAAAATGGTCCAGATCGCACAGAATCAACGAGTACTCTTCGGCATGACGCTCGGCAAGCAAACTTGCGCGCTGAAGATGTTCGTCCAGGGCGCGTTTATTTGGAATGGACGTTAGCGCATCGGTCAGCGCAGCCTGTTCAATCGTAATAAACCGACAGGCATTTCGCAGCGAGCAAATAGCCGCACTGATGAGCATTTCAACGCCTTTCAGCTCGTCCTCCGAAAATTTCTGGCGCCGGTTCAACGACAGCGTTCCGTAGTTCACACCTTCAAGATTGAGCCTGTATTCGCAGCGATGACGCCCACCAATCCCCGTTGCATACACAAACTCACGGTGAGCAATCTGATGGCGATAGGTGAAGGTATCAAAAGGTATAACGCCGCCCAGTTCTTCTGCCAGAATACCCACCTGAATTTCCAGAGACAGGGTCGTTGACAGGCGCTTTGTCAGCCTGCTGAAGACGTCTGGTGTGTTCGACCAGCCCTGATAGGCTTGTCGCAAGACGGCCAAATCTTTTGGCTGAGAGGTGGCGCTCTGTATTGACGATATATTTTTCACGGAGGTTCGATCTCTGACAGAATTGATCTGATTCTGGGAGTGCGGATGCAGTATCTATGCCCGAACATAAAATAAAAATATAAAACAGAAACATAAGAGCTACCTTTAACGTGCCTTAGTTCGTCTGAGTGCAAGCTTGGTTGGTGCTGTCAAAAAAACGGCAAACCTCGTCCGGCCGATGCATCCGTAGGCGTAACATGCGATTCAAGCGGGGGATGGGGATCAAGAATCCCTGTGGTAAACTCTCGTGCTTATATCCGCGCTGTTTTCAGAAGTGAGCAACATTTCCTATGACGTTTCAGGCCGCAGAAAGTCTTTCCGAACAGATCGCCCAGCATTTGGGGCAACGGATTGTTACGCGGGATCTGGCGCCTGGGAGCCGCATTCAGGAACTCAAGGTGTCCGGCGATCTCAACGTCAGTCGCGGTTCGGTCCGGGAAGCCTTGCTGATTCTTGAGCGCAGACACCTTGTTGAGATTTTTCCGCGCAAGGGCGCTGTGGTCTCCAGCCTGACGGTGGCCAGCGTTAACAGCCTCTATGATATTTATATTGATCTGCTGTGCATGCTTGGGCGCAAAGTCATCGAACGTCGAACGAATGATGAGCTGAGCGGCGTTGTAGGGCATGTCAGGGAAGTGGAAGCGGTGATCCAGGCTGTGACTTCACCTGGCCCCGATGCCGCGGAGAAAGTAATGGATGCCGGTTTTGGCGTGATGCGATACGCGTATCGTCTGGTGGATAACCCGTTTCTTGAACAAACGCTGGAGAATTTTCGGCCGGCGATCAGCCGCACCTATTTTGTCGCCCTTGATAATTTTCGGGAAGGTATCGGGCAAACAGCGGTCTTCTTCAGCCGCCTCGGAGAAGCTGCAAGGAGTGGCGATGCCGATCGCTTGCAGTCTGCAATAAAGGCCTTTGGTGAACACCAGCGTCAACAGGTATTGAATACTCTCAGGGCGGAGGAGCGCCAGTGACATGCGCCTGAAATCCATCAAACTCGCCGGGTTCAAGTCGTTTGTCGATCCTACCACGGTGCCGTTTCCCACGAATTTGACGGCGGTAGTGGGGCCAAACGGCTGCGGCAAGTCCAACATCATCGATGCGGTTCGTTGGGTAATGGGCGAAAGCTCCGCCAAATACCTGCGGGGTGAGTCCATGACCGATGTTATTTTCAACGGCTCCAGTGCCCGAAAACCGGTAGGTCAGGCGACTATCGAACTGGTGTTTGATAATAGCGATGGCTCGGCCCCCGGTGAATTTGTCCGCTTCAACGAGATTTCTGTGCGGCGCCGGGTTTCCCGCGAAGGCCAGTCAGAGTATTTCCTTAACGGTTCAAAATGCCGGCGGCGGGACATCACCGATTTGTTCCTTGGTACAGGCCTCGGGCCCCGAAGTTACGCCATCATCGAACAGGGCATGATCTCAAAGCTGATTGAGGCCAAGCCGGAGGAGCTGCGAACCTACATTGAGGAAGCAGCCGGCATATCGAAATACAAGGAACGGCGCCGGGAAACTGAAAACCGGATGCGCCGCACCCAGGAGAACCTTGAGCGCCTCACCGATCTGCGCGAAGAGCTTGGGCGCCAGTTGCAACACCTCGAACGACAGGCTGCGGCAGCCGAAAAATACAAATCCTACAAACACGATGAACGCCAGAAAAAGGCCGAGCTGACGGTGTTGCGGTGGCAGTCACTGGATGACGACCTGCAAAGTTGGCGGGGCAAAATCCGCGACACCGAATTGGCGCTCGAAAAACAACTGACCGATCGCATTCACTTTGACACGACACTCGAATCGCTGCGGGATGGCCATCGCGAACGTACCGACCACTTTAACCGGGCCCAGGCACGGTATTACGAAGCCGGTGCGGACATAGCCCGCATTGAGCAAAGCCTTGAGCATCAGCGCGAGCGCAGCCGACAGACTGCGGCAGAGCTGGACCAGGCCATGGCCAACCAGCGTGAACTTGCCCGGGAACTCGGCCAGGACGAAGACAGACTGGCAAACGTTCGCGAAGAACTCGACATGATCGAGCCGGAACAGGAATCTCTGGCTATACGTTCGGAAGAATCCGGTGAGACCCTTCAGCGCTCAGAAGACGCCATGAGCGAGTGGCAGCAGTGCTGGGAAGCATTCAGCGCACGCTCTGCGGATGCCCGCCGCGAGGCCGAGCTTGCACAGTCCCGCATTCGTTCACTTGAAGAGGCAATAGACCAGTTGCTCGCGCGCCAACGCAAACTGGATGGGGAGCAGGCGCAGCTGGACGGACAGATTGATCGCACAGAGCTTGAGGCCTTTCAGGAACAGCACGAAGCGCTGGAGCTGCAATGTGATGAATCTGCCGAGCATATTGAAACAGCGCAGGATGAGCTTCGGAATGTACGCCAGAACCAGCGTGATACCGAACACAACCTGACGAGGGCCCAACAACAGGTTCAGAGCCTGCAAGCCGCACTGGAATCTCAGCAGGCGTTGCTTGACGAACAAATGGGGGGGCAGAACGACACGTTGCAGGCGTGGTTGACGAAACATGGCCTGGACGATTTGCCCCGGGTTGCCGCCAAACTTCGCATAGACAATGGTTGGGAATTTGCCCTGGAACAGGTTCTTGGGCGGTTCAGTCAAGGTCTGGTGTTGCCAGATGTCAGCTCGCTGTCTCAGGCATTTGAAAGCGCACCGAAAGGTCTGGCCGTTATCCAGCAGGGCGCCGAGGGTGGTGCCTCAGTTCTACCTCCGGGGTTGGCGGCTAACGTCAATGGAATATCGTCTGTACAGACCATGCTGGCGGGCATTGAGACGGCGGAAACCCTCGATGAAGCCTTGTTAAAGCGAGTCGGACTCGCAGAGGGTCAGAGTGTGATCACCCGACAGGGCGCCTGGATTGCCCGGGACTGGGTACTGATGCCGAACTCTGATGCCGGGCAGATCGGCGTTATCGAGCGACAGAAAAAGGTGGACGAGTTAACGCGGCAACTGGCACAAGCGGAGCCGTCTCTGGAAGAGATAAAAACTCGTTATGAAGCCTTGCAGGAACGAACCGAAAAAGCAGAAGCCGCAAGGAACGATGCCCAGACCCGGTTGAGCGAAAGAGATCGCGAGCTCGGCCTGGTGACTTCCCGAATCAGCGGGCTTCGCGCTCGGGCCGAACAGATTGATGCGCGCCTGGAGCGCATTCACGAGGATGTATCGGAGGTTGCGCTGAACCTGGAAGAGCAGCAGGAAAATCTCGGCGTCGCCCGCGAAGAATGGCAGCAGGCGCTGATGTTGACAGAAGAGGGCGATGATGAAAAAGAACGCCTGCTTGAACAGCGAGATCTGCTCAGAGAAAAGCTCGATGGTCTGCGGCTGGAGGCGCGCCACGATAAGGATCACGCGCACCAATTGCAGCTACAGTTGCAATCACTCAGCAGTCAGCGCGACGGTCTGAGCCAGACCATAGATCGCATGCAATTGCACAAAGCACGGTTGGAGGAGCGACTGGAACTGCTCCGGGAGTCCCGGGAAAGCGCAGAGGAGCCCATGGAAGAGTTGCAGATGCAACTTGAGGGGTTGCTGGATCGAAGGCTGGCAGAGGAAGACAAGCTGGGCCGGGCCCGTGATGCGTTGGAAGAGATTGATCGTGAAGTACGGGAAAAAGAGCAGGGCAGAAGCGGCACAGATCATCAGATTCAAGAGGTGCGTTCAACGCTGGAAAAACTGAAAATGGAATCCCAGGCCCTTGAAATCCGCTCTGGCAATTATATCGAGCAGCTTGCGGAGCTGGATGTGAAGCTGCACGACATACTTTCGCAACTGCCAGAAAGCGCAAATCAGGACGAATGGGCAGCGGAACTCGAACGAATCGGAAGCCGTATTCAACGCCTTGGCGCTATTAATCTGGCGGCGATTGATGAGTACCAAGTGCAAAGCGAGCGCAAAACCTATCTGGACAACCAGCATGAAGATCTCACGGAAGCCCTGGATATTCTTGATACGGCCATTCGCAAAATCGACCGGGAAACCCGTCAGCGTTTCAAAGAGACCTTTGATCAGATCAACTCAGGCCTGCAGGCTTTGTTCCCAAAAGTGTTTGGCGGAGGCGATGCCAGTCTGGAACTGACCGGTGAGGATCTTCTGGAAACGGGCGTGGCCATCATGGCGCGTCCACCGGGTAAGAAAAACAGCACCATTCACCTGCTTTCCGGCGGCGAAAAAGCGCTAACAGCCATCGCACTGGTGTTTTCTATTTTCCAACTAAACCCGGCGCCTTTCTGTATGCTGGATGAAGTGGACGCACCGCTGGACGACGCGAACGTTGGGCGCTATGCCAATCTGGTCAAGGAGATGTCCGGGCAAGTTCAGTTTATTTACATAACCCATAACAAAATCGCCATGGAAATGGCCGATCAGCTTATGGGTGTTACCATGCACGAGCCCGGATGTTCGCGCCTGGTTTCGGTAGACGTGGAGGCGGCGGCTGCGCTGGCTGAGGCGTGAAAACCGGATTGATTGGAATTCCGCCAAGAATGACAAAAAGGCCATGTGACGTGGCTTTGCGTTGTATTCATTCCGCGCTTTTTTTAGAGTAGACCTTTTAGAGTAGTACCCGGAGCCCTTCACCCGCTCCCAGATCCGATCTGCAAACAGGACAGCAGCACTATGTCACTTAGGGAATGGTTAATTGCCATCGGCACCCTGGTTATCATCGGCATTGTTATCGACGGCTTGAGGCGCATGCGTCGAGCTCGCAAGGAATCCATTGCGATCTCTTCCGGGATGGGCGCCAATGATCTCAAAGAGTCGCCGCTGGATGAAGAACACAATTCCGAACTCCCGAACGGCGGGGCCAGGGCTATCTCGAAAGATACGCTGGAAGAGCGCGGTTACGTGCGGCGTGAAAAACCGTCACGTTCCCGTGTTCAGCAGCAGAAGCCTACCCGGCCTGCTCGCGATCTTTTGCGCAAAGATGCCAAGTCGCCGGACGATTCACGCCCGCTTGCGGTTGAGCCCGCAGCTGAGATAGGAATACAGGAATCGGCTGAAGACAGTGTCAAGCGTAGTGAGGATAGCGCCGAGTACCGTGATGACATTGCCGAGGACCATGACGACTTTGACGAAGAGGCCGGTTTTTCTTCGGTTGACCAGGAGAACCCAACCGCTGATATCGGCTGGGGGGCGGACGATGGCGAGTTGCTGTCCGCACCGGAACCTGAAGACGTCGATCCCAATCTGCCTCTTGCCGGTGCCAATCGCCCGGAAGCCCGTGAGGTTATCGTGATTAACGTGCTTTCCCGCCAAGGTGAGGATTTCAGCGGAAGCGCGTTGCAGAAGCTGTTCGAAGCTTGTGGTCTGGTTCATGGTGATATGAAAATCTATCACCGCCACGAAGCGGAAGACACCATTAGCCCTGTGCAGTTCAGCGTTGCAAATGCCGTGGAGCCGGGTACGTTCAAGCCCAATGATGTGGCTGCTATGACAACGCCAGGCATCAGCTTTTTTATGAGCATGCCTGGGCCAACCAGTTCAATGCAGGCCTTTGATTTCATGCTTGAAACGGCTCAGTGCGTGGTTCGTAACCTTGGTGGCGAGCTCAAGGATGAACGTCGCAGTGTGATGACCGCCCAGACCATTGAGCATTGCCGGCAGCGCATTCGTGAGTATGAGCGCAAACAGCGGACGCCGCGCCGCTGAGCCGCCCGGGGTCACAATTGAAATCATAATGCCTGGAGTGATCCGGGCATTTTTTTGACAGCCAAGAGCACAAGTCTATGAGCAAGCCTTCCGCGGGCAGTGTTAAACGAGCAGAGGAACTGCGGTCCGCCCTTGATGAACATAATTACCAGTATTACGTTCTGGACGATCCCGGTATCCCGGACGCTGAGTACGATCGTTTGTTTCGGGAGTTGCAGAAGCTCGAGACGGAATACCCCCAGTTGGTATCGGACGATTCGCCGACCAGACGTGTGGGAAGTACGGCGGAAACCAGCTTTGATGAAGTGGTTCATCGTTTGCCTATGCTGTCACTGGATAACGCATTCAGTGAAGAGGAACTGCGTGATTTTGACCGTCGTGTGCGGGAGCGCCTTGGCAGTGACAACGATATTGAATATGTCTGTGAGCCCAAGCTGGACGGCCTTGCAGTGAGCGTGCATTACGAACAAGGGTTGCTTGTGCGCGCGGCCACCCGGGGCGACGGTTACGCCGGGGAAGATATCACTGCCAATATTCGCACCATTCCCTCGGTACCCCTTCGAATAAGAGGCCGCGATGTTCCGGATCTGGTGGAGGTTCGGGGCGAGGTTTACATGCCGAGAGCCGGTTTCGAGGCGCTGAACAATCGGCTTGAGAATCATGGTGATAAAACGTTCGTAAATCCCCGAAACGCTGCGGCAGGCAGCCTGCGCCAGAAAAAATCCACGGTCACGGCACGGCGTCCACTGGAAATGTGCGCTTACAGCGTCGCGGTCACGGACGATAGCCTGTTGCCGGATACGCAATGGGAGAGCCTCCAGCAGGTTCGGCAGTGGGGTTTTCGGATCAATCCCGAGATGCGTAAGGCCCTGGGTGTAAGCGAATGCCTCGCGGCCTACGAAGAACTGATGCAAAAGCGTGATGCGCTGCCCTATGAAATAGATGGCATCGTTTTCAAAGTAAACCGATTGGATTATCAGGCTACCCTGGGGTTCGTTTCCCGGGCGCCACGCTGGGCCATCGCTCACAAGTTTCCCGCACAGGAAGAACTGACGGTTATTGAAGACGTAGAGTTTCAGGTTGGTCGCACGGGCGCCGTTACGCCGGTTGCACGCCTTAAACCGGTCTTTGTGGGGGGCGTAACGGTAAGCAATGCCACGCTTCATAACATGGACGAGATTCGCCGTTTGGACGTTCGCATCGGCGACACTGTGTTTGTTCGCCGGGCCGGCGACGTTATCCCGAAAGTTGTGAAAGTGGTTATCGAAAAGCGCCCGAAAACCGCTAAATCGGTTGTGCTCCCCAAGCAGTGCCCGGTCTGCGACTCAGATGTCATCCAGATAGAAGGCGAAGTAGTCGCACGCTGCTCAGGTGGTCTTTTTTGCCCTGCCCAACGAAAAGAAGCGATCCGACATTATGCGTCGAGAAAGGCGCTAGACATCGAGGGCCTGGGCGATAAGTGGATCGATATCCTGGTTGATCACGCCATGGTGAGCACCGTGGCGGATATCTATCACCTTACCATCAAGGATCTGCTCCGATTAGAGCGCATGGGCGAAAAGTCAGCCAGTAATCTCGTGGCGGCCATTGATCGTTCGCGGCAACCAGTGCTTTGGCGCTTCCTGTACGCGCTTGGCATACGGGAGGTGGGTGAGGCCACCGCCAAATCCCTGGCATCGCATTTTGGCAGCCTCGAGGCGGTTGCTGAAGCCGATGAAGAATCCCTTGTCGCTGTGCAGGATGTCGGGCCCATTGTTGCGGGTCACATTCGCAGTTTTTTTGAACAACCTCATAACCTGGAAACGCTCGACGCCTTGCGTGACGCTGGCGTGAAATGGCAAGAAGAGGAGATTACCGCTGGCGCCAAGCCGCTTCAGGGACAAACCTGGGTGCTAACCGGCACCTTGTCAGAGCTGACGCGTGATGAGGCGCGGGAAAAGCTGGAAACACTCGGTGCAAAAGTGGCGGGCAGTGTTTCCCGGAAAACGGCCTGCGTTGTGGCAGGTGAGGCCGCGGGTTCCAAACTCGAGAAGGCTGAAAAACTGGGCGTGCAAGTATTGGATGAGCAAGCGTTGCTGGAGATGTTAAAGGAGCATGAGTTGTTTTAAGTGCGCCCCTAAACGCTGCCTTGATGCCCGCCAACGCTGGCGTAAAGGCGCAGATAATCCGTACTGGTAACCACTCCGACGGGCTCGCCCTGAATGTCGACAACGAGTGCCGCATTGAGTTGGTGTGCAAGCATCAACCTTGCAAGCTGATGAGCGTCGGTTTCAGGGGAAGCCGTCAGGAACGCCGGCAACTCGATGTGAGTCAGGGTTTGATCCAAGGCATTGGCCTGATGTTCGTGAAGCCAGGCCAACAGCCATTGTCGCCCTACAAGCCCGGCAACATAACGGTCTGCGGTAACCACGAGGTGATTGGCACTGCGCTCGTCCATCATGGTCATCGCCTCTGCGACAGACGCAGAGGCAGGTAAGGAATACAGTACCGGTGAACAGATTGATGAGAGGGGCAAATAGGGCCGTTGATCTTTACGTTCACCGGCCGCGGCCGCGCCGTATTCTTCCAAGGCACGATGTCGACCCGATTGCGCTGCCAACTGAAACTCGGCATCCGTTGCGTCACTGTGCCCGGGGTCGATCGCCTGGTTCTCGGTCAGTTCACTGACATCGCCCACGCGGCGGCGCCGAAAAACTTCCGGCAATCTTGTCCCAAGGGGACGGCCTGGCTCGCTGACAAAAATGGACACCTGTTTTATCCTCTGGAAAACACACCGGTCATACAGTGTATCGGCAGCACAACGGAGATCGTTAGCGGTAACGGATCACGGCGCTGCTATTGGGGGCCGATGCATGCGCCTGGTTGCCAACCGTTTGGCCAGGGAGCCGGGCAGGGCGGTTGGCTGCCCTGATATCTGGTCTGCGACAAACTCCGCGAGCAAGGGCGCATAGGTAAGCCCTTTGCTCCCGAGACCGGTTAAAAGATAAAGCCCCGTCAGTTCCTGTCCTTCGGCATCACGCATAAGCCCGGCAACCGGTTGATAGTCGTGAGTCGTGCAACGAAAACCAACGCGGCCTGCAAGTTGTTCAGGCAAGTTACCCACGGCCAGTTGTGGGTCCAGCAGCTGCGGAACCATGGCTGAAAGCTCCCGGATATTTTCTCGATGACTTTCTACCGTGGTGTCAGGCTCATCGCTGTGAAGATCAAACGTTGCACCGATAACGGCTGAGCGCACGCCCGCATTATCGCAGGCGGGATTAAAATAGCGGGCGCCGCAAATCACCGCCTGCGGGTTTACGATCAGCGACTCTGGCACATGAGTTACTTGCCCGCGAATTGCTTTAAAGCGGTATTTACCAGAGCCCGGAATCAGCTGTGGGCTTAGATGCCCCGCGCAGATTACAACCTGATCTGCGCGGATCCCTGCAACGCTGGGGTCAGTTCCAGACACTCGCCAGGAGCCATCATCGGCAGTTATCTGTGAGACCGAAAAGCCATACACCCGGAGAATGCCCGGATGCAACGCGAGAGATTTGCAAAGTTCGCCGGGCTTCAGCCAGCCGCTGCCCGGAAACCATAGCCCGCCGCTCTCAAGGCCAGCGCCGGTAAGGCGTTCAGCTTCTGGCTGGGTGACCGCACGCAGAACGTCTTCGGGGTATTGATTGCGCGCGATAAACCGACGGTGACGATCCTGCTCGCTGGCATTCCACGCAAGCTGCAGCAGGCCGGTCGGGTGCCAATACTGGTCGCGATAGGGCGCATAATACCGCTGACTGAACGTCAACGCTGAGAGCGCCAGTTCCGTCTGGTGATTGAATTCCACGCCCAGTTTTACGTACAAAGCGCCTTGCACGTTGCCGGAGGCGGCCGACCCGGCCTCATCTGCTGAATCAATCAACGTAACGGCATAGCCTCTGCGGGCCAGGTTATTTGCAAGCGAGCACCCCGCAATACCCGCACCGATAACAGACACCGAAGGGGTGGGGGGGCGCGCTTCGTTGGCTGTGGTGAGAGAAACCTTGTCCGGTTGGAAAACGCCGCTCAGTAGATCGCGCTTGCCCATGAACCCGTTGGATGTCTGCGTACGAAAGCCTGCGGCGTTTAGCAGGCGCCAGGCACGCTCGCCTGCGAACGGGGTTGCCAGGGTGGTGCCCGGCTTACTGTGCTTGCCAACCCTGGTAATGGTCGTCTCCAGCCATGCTTCCGGATTTTGAGCCGATGCGCACTCAGTTAGAAACCACGCGTCTGCCTGGAAGCACAGCGCATCAAAAGCGACTTGTACATCGCCGAAGAACAGGGTCAATCGCACTCTGCCGCCATCCAGAAGCAGGCGATGAGTACCGCGAATCAGCGGCGGATAATTGGCGATCAGCTCGTCGGAAAAATCGCGGAGTCCGGGCCAGGCCAAAAGCGCTTTTTTAAGATCCTGGGGGGTAAACGGGCAGGGTTCAGCACAAACAAAATGGAGTGTCGCGGCATGAGAAGGGCCGTGATTCTGCCAGGCCTGCCACGTGGCAAGAAAATTCAGGCCTGTACCGAAACCGGTTTGTGCAACGACAAACGACCCGGCATGAGGAACCGCAGCAAAACGCGTTGGCAGATCGCCGTGTTCACTCAACACGTAGCGGAGCGCTTCCAGTTCATTCCGGTGACTGAAATAATTGCCCCCGAGTTGCGTTGATTCGGGCAGGCCGTCGTGCCAAGTCAGTTCTGCCGGCTCGATTGCCGGCGGAACGGTGGGGAAAGTCATCCTGGTGTCCTGTGGTGCGCTGTTACTCCAGCAGGGTAACGCTCTCGATGACGACCGGATTCACCGGCACATCAGCCATGCCATTGACCTGTGCAGTTTTCACGCCGGCAATGGTATCAATCACGCCCATTCCTGCTGTCACCTTTGCAAAGACCGCGTAGCCTGCGCCACGAACGCCGGCGTTCAGAAAATCGTTGTTGGCAACGTTAATAAAAAACTGGGACGTTGCTGAATCCGGCGCGTTGGTTCGTGCCATGGAAACCGTACCGCGCAGATTGGGCAGGGTTGCCGACGCTTCATTACGGATGGGGGCCCGGGTTTGCTTGCGAGTCATGTCGCTTTCGAACCCGCCGCCCTGAACCATGAAACCCGGAATGACACGATGGAAAATGGTGTCGGCAAAAAAGCCATCGCGGGCATATTGGAGAAAGTTTTCAACCGTTTCCGGTGCTACGTCCGGGCGAAGTTGTAGCTCAATGGCACCCTCGCTCGTAAGAATACGTATTTTAGGCAGTTCGGCTTTCGCACCGGCCTCGTCGTTCTGTGCGCTGGCCTGAAGCGTGAAAAAGGACAAGCCGAGAATCATAACCACAACCTGAATCAGGCTGCCTGAAGATTTTACAAAATTCGTCATTGTCGGAGTTCTCTATAGATGAGTGGCCTTTGGTTCGTAAAATCCAACCTGTATACGGGTCAGGCGCTGGCAAGAACCGTGCGGCTCGATACGGTTGTGTGCTGACCCTTGGCACCGTACAGCTTTTGCTGGCCTGAGGCACCCCGGAAAATGTCTGTAAGCCGGGTCAGGCGTTGTTGCAGGTGGTTGATGATACGCCCGTTGTTTTCGTTAAGAAGATGGCATTCTCGCAGCGACGAGTCGGCTTCTTGCCAAAGCGCATATAGATCGGTTAAGCCGGCGCTGCGGATAAAGCGGGAAGGCTCGCCGCTATCTGGCCGATAACCCATTGCGACCAATACACGGATTTTTTGCTTGGCGCGCTCCCGGATTTCTTCGAGAACGGCGTTCTTTTCCTGAGTCAGTGACTCAAGCGTTTTGCTATCGGAACCGGAAAGGCAGGACTTTTCCTGTTGCAAAATATCCGTCAGTGATTGGAGCTGGCGGATATCCAGGGACAGAAGGTTCTTCAGATCATCAATTGCAGCCATGATTTACTCACCCGAAAATGCTTTGATCCATATCAAGCATTTTCTGAGCCAGCTTTTCTGCATCTACCTTGTAAGTGCCATTCGCCAGTGCCGACCGAATCTCTTCGATCCGATCGTCGTCCATTTCCGGGTAATCCCCCAGCTTCTGTTCAAGCTGTTTGAGATTCCTCGCCTGGCTGCTCAAATTGACGTTTCCGTCGCGCGCGCTCTGTGCCTTCGCGTTGTTCTGCTCAGGAACAGCTTGTTTGGCGCTCTGACTGTTAGCAGGCTTGTCGGCCGTTGTTCTTTGGGTGTTGACCTGGCCTTGGCCAATTCCATTTAAGTCAACTGACATATCATTACCTTCTTTGCGGTTAAGCCGCATGTTCATGGGCTGAATCGGATTTATATCTACTTAGCGGCAGGGTGCCGGCATACTTTAGGGGCAGATATACGCTTTTTATTAACATTCTGTAACAAATTAACCGGATATTGCTGAAAGCTATTCGTCAGCGGACGATCTTTGCCGGCGGAAAAAATTTGCCCGTCTAGGTGCGGAGAATCCGTCACATGGGCACCTCGACGTGTCCGGGAGACGTTACGGTCGCCCGCACCGTGCGAGACGATGAGAGGTTTTTTACCAGAACCTGTTCACCAACCGACGCGTTAGCCAACGCCTTGCCTCGGGACCGAACCGAAAAAGATCCACTGCGAGCACTAATAATAACATGGTCGCCCCGGGTGACGGCATCTGGAGCGTCAAGAAGATCCGGTGTCAGAACCGAACCCGCATTGACAGGCCTGCGCACAACCATGCCTTCAACAAGGTCGGCGTCGGTCATTATGCCTCGCCTGCTGGCGTTAACCACAACAGAGCGAGTTTCAAGCATGCCGCCCGTGACGCGCTCGCCGCGGCCGAAGGGGCGGGCCGCAACCAGCGCTGGGCCGTTGATAGAGACCGTTGTTGTTACAAACATACGCCAGGGGCGTTCGCCGCTACAGGCCAGCTGAATAGAAGGATGCTCACTTGTCCAGGGATCGCCGGTGAATTCGACCTCAAGGGGCGATGAACACGGTGCGAGGGCAATTCTGCTATCAACGTTGCCCGTCTCAAATGTCACCTGATATCCATTTAAAGCCTGGCTGCGGGCAAAAGCGTCAAGAAACGATGTGGACGCCAAACGGATGTCTTCCGCCGTCGTTTTCGCCAACGCGGTGCCGGACAGGGCCGATATGAATAAAAATGAGACTAAAAGCCTGATGCGCATATGTCCTTGTTTGTCCTATGCTGTCGGTAATACGACAAATTTGCTTTAAATACTTAAGGATTACGGTGTTCCGGCCGTTAACTTGGCTAATTCTATTGCGGGGCGACGTTATTTTATCGCTCCGCAATTATTCTTAGTTGCAGCAAGATGCATGCCGGCGCTCCCGGCCGGCGAGGGGAGACTGCTATGGCAGGGGTATTAGACAGTGTTAACCAGCGTACAAATCTGGTTGGGCAAAACCGCCTGGAGCTTCTTCTTTTCCGTCTGCGCGGGCGGCAGATATACGGCATTAATGTTTTCAAGGTAAAGGAAGTGCTCCAGTGCCCGAAGCTGTTTTCCATACCTAACAGTCGCGCCGTTGTACGTGGTGTAGCGCACACCCGGGGTGAAACCATCCCGGTTATAGATCTTGGCATGGCTATTGGCCTACCCGGAATTCCTCAGGAAGACCTGCCAAACAGCTTTGTGATCATCACGGAATACAACCGCAAAACTCAGGGCTTTTTGGTCACTGCCGTGGATCGAATCCTGAATATGAACTGGGAAGATATTCTTCCGCCGCCCAAAGGCACGGGTAAGGATATTTATCTTACGGCTGTAACAAAAATTGATGATAAGCTCGCCGAAATCATAGATGTAGAGAAGATTCTGTCAGAGGTTTCTCCGCTGAAAGAGGATGTAACCGAGGCTGTTTTAAGTAAAAATGCTGAACGAGCTCCCGGGCATCTTCCCGTGCTGGTTGTGGACGATTCCGCGGTAGCCCGCCGCCAGATCGAGCGCTGCCTTATCGCCATTGGCATGGGTGTGATTACTCGAAATGACGGCAAACAGGCGCTTCAGTACCTCAAAGAAATCACGGAGGACGGCTCTCAGGCGAGGGAACATCTTTCACTTATAATTTCCGACGTGGAAATGCCCGAAATGGACGGGTACACACTGGTCACCCGGATTAAAAGTGACCCCGCGCTCAGAGATCTGTTTGTGATGCTCCACACGTCGTTAAGCGGTGTATTCAACAAGGCGATGGTACAAAAAGTCGGGGCGGATGATTTTATGGCGAAATTCAGCCCGGATGAGCTCGCTGTGCGAATAATGGACATAGTCGATCAGGCCTGACACGGCTATCTGTCCGATCATTTATTTATAACTGAGATCCAATGAAAGCGGAAATTACGCTACAGGAATATGAAGCCTTCAAAACGTTCCTGCAGGACGCGTGCGGTATTTTGCTGGGCGAAAACAAACAGTATCTCGTGAAAAGCCGGTTACGGAGAATCCTGGAAGAGAATGAGCTTAACTCGCTTGGGGAGTTATTGGCGCGACTGAAAAAACCGGGCCGAGCTAACCTCAAGGAGGTGGTTATAGATGCCATGACCACCAATGAAACCCTCTGGTTCCGAGATAATCATCCGTTTCGAATTCTGCAGGACAAACTGCTTCCGGAATTCGCGGCACGCTCCTCTGTTGCCCCTCTACGGATTTGGTCGGCTGCCTGTTCTACCGGGCAGGAACCTTATTCGGCGGGTATGATTATTGATGAGTTCAAGCGCCAGAAGCCCGGAAAACTGCGAGAGGTAAAGATCACGGCAACGGACATCTCGAAGAGCGTACTTGAGGTAGCACGTCGCGGCGACTATGAAATGATCGCGATTGGCCGAGGACTTTCACCGGAACGCCAGAAACAGTTTTTTACACCGTCTGCTAACGGTGGTTGGCAGATCCGGCCGCAGATCAAAAGCATGATCGATTACAAGGAGCTGAACCTGCTAGAACGCTACATGCTGGGCAAGTTCGATATTGTGATGTGCCGCAATGTGTTGATTTACTTTTCTGCAGATTTAAAGAAAGACATTCTTACCCGCATTCACGCCACGCTTAACCCCGGTGGCTACCTGATATTGGGCGCCTCGGAATCCCTGAATGGCCTGCCGGAGCTTTACGAGATGGTGCAGTGCCATCCCGGAATCATCTACAGGAAGAAATAAGCCATGCCCTTCAACGTATGGGTACTTGTGGCGGCGCAGGCGTTGGCTATGTGCACGGCGCCTTTCATTGTATTCATTGGGAGTATTCAGGGGCGCATGCTCGCATCGGCCCCGGAATACGCGACCTTACCCGTTGGACTGGTTGTGGTTGGCACTGTTTTAGCCATCAAGCCCGCTACCTGGCTAATGCAGGCGTTTGGGCGCAAGCGGATAATGCTGCTCGGGGCATTAATGGGCATGCTCGCAGGCACTCTTGGTGCCCTGGCGTCCTGGCTTGGTTTGTTCCCGTTACTGTGTCTGGCTGCTGTTGTAGGTGGTACCGGGCTAGCTGTGGTTCATCAGTATCGCTTTGCGGCTATGGAGTCAGTGCCAGATAATCTCGCCGGTTCAGCCGCGGCCCGGGTATTGCTAGGCGGTCTGGTTGCGGCGTGGCTAGGGCCTGAAATTGCGACACTTGGCAGAGGACCAGATGCTATCTACCCGTTCCTCACAAGCTGGGTCGCACTGGCGGTTGTCCAGTTTGCAGCCTTGGTGATACTGGGTTTTGGCTACCGTGCGCAAGGCGAGTTGGTACGAAAAGTTCACACAGGTGGCGGTAGACCGCTTAGAGAAATCCTCGCTAACCCTCTGATTCTGGTTGCTATCAGCGCGGCTGCGATTGGCTATGCCGTCATGAGTTTTATCATGACCGCAACGCCGCTCAGCATGACTGAAGTGGCCGGACACGATCTGGACGCTGCCAAACGAGTAATCCAGCTCCACATTATGGCCATGTATTTGCCATCGCTTATCAGCGGTTGGCTAATTCGTGTGATCGGCATACCGTTAATGATGTCAATTGGGATGCTTGCCTGTCTGGGATGCGTCGTACTGGCGGCCAGCGGCGTCAGTTTTCATCATTATCTGGCGGCACTGCTCTTGCTGGGTGTTGGCTGGAACTTCCTGTTTGTAGGCGGTACCACCCTGTTACCTCGTGGCTACACGGATGCAGAGCGGTTCAGGGTGCAGGGCCTCAACGATATCTTTGTGTTTGGCTCGCAAGCAACGGCCGCCTTATCGGCGGGCGTCATTCTCTCCTGGGTTGGCTGGTCGTCGCTCGTGATGATTGCAGCACCACTGCTCGTTATACACGGTGTGCTGATGTTGCGTTGGCTAACTCACAGAGAGGCCAAAGCCACCGGTTGATAGTCCGGGGCGGAAAATCCCCGGGTTGCACTGGGGTCTGTCTGATGTTGTTACCGTCAGAAGGGTAAGTGGCCGGTTTTTACCCAGATAACAGTTTCTTGCTCTACAAACGGGTGGTGTTGGCTCAAGTGGGGGCTTCTTAGCCAGGAGCCTTCTGGATAACGACCATGTTCATCACAGAACTCTCCGGACAACACGAAGATTTCTTCACCGCCGAAATGCCTGTGGGGCTGAAATGTTTCATTAGCAGGCCATTTAACGAGCGCTACATGTTCGTGCTCAAATTCATGAAGAGGCATTACTTCAAGACCGCCAATGCCAGGCAGCCAATCGCTGTTTCGCGTATTAATCCTCACTGTGGCTAAATCGCGCTCATTAAACTGGTGGAGCTTTACCAGCAAAATACAGCCCGGCTTGCTGAACGGCGTATGCCCACTTCCAGGTGGGTTGCGCAGATAGGTGCCGGCCGGGTAATTGCCGTTTTCATCGGAAAATACGCCGTCCAGAACAAAAATTTCCTCACCGCGCGGGTGTTCGTGACGACTGAACGACGCGCCGGGGTTGTAGCGTACGATGCTGGTGGCGTGGCCACGTTCAGCTTCTTCCCGGGCCAGGGGTTTTCTGTCAACTCCGCCAGAGGGGCTTCGAACCCACTCCTGCTCACGGGTGCGAACGACAACTCCCTCGTTAAAATCCATGTTCAGCATTGAATGCCTCCTCGGTAAACGTCGAGACGTTGATTACGACTCGGAACTAAAAACAGATGAGCCAGATCTACGGTTACTTGATCAACTTCTGCACGTCTCGAAACGTCGGATGTTTGCAGTGCCGCAACCACTCAAAAGCGACCATTTCGGTTGTCACAACCCGTGCACCGCTTTCACTGAGACGGTCGAGCGCGACATCGCGGTCGAATTCATTGCGTGAGCCCGTTGCATCCGCCACGACCCAGACTTTAAAACCCGCATCGAACAGGCTGAGCGCTGTTTGCATCATGCACACATGAGTTTCGCAGCCAGCGATAATAATGTGTTGTCGGCCCTCGGGAAGGTATTCGACCAACCCGTCAGGACAGGCATCGAAGTGAGATTTCGCCAGTGTATGGTGACAAAGCTCCTTTATGGCTTCAACGTTCGGCCCCAGCTTTTCCGGCAGCTGTTCGGTAGCAAGAACCGGTATATCCAGAAGCCCCGCAATGGTTGCAAGCGTGACACACCGATTGACCACATCCTGCCCGTGGGTGATGACAGGCATTAGCTTCTCCTGGACGTCGATCAGCAGCAGAGTCGATTGGTCTGATTTCATGAGCATTGACAGCCTCCAGGCTTTGTTAAAAGCTTTAAACCGGTTAGAACCGCTATGGTACCCGCAACCCGAGCGGCGAACACCCTAAGGATAATTATTGATCAAAATCGCAAGTTCTGCCGGTATTTATCGCAAGACAGTTGCCAATCACCGCCAAAACCATTAAAGTTTGCGCCCTCAAATGAGCGACGATATCGCTGATTTGAAACAGGTTATTGGAGAGGTGGCCGAGTGGCTGAAGGCGCACGCCTGGAAAGTGTGTAAACGTTAATAGCGTTTCGAGGGTTCGAATCCCTCTCTCTCCGCCAATTAAAAACCCTGATCTACTTGAAGTAGGTCAGGGTTTTTTTTGGCTCGCAAACACCCTCCCAAAGCGACAAGCATGCTCACTGACGAGCCATTTAAGTTGTATCTGTAAAACATCGTAAAACTATGATTACAAATACAAAATCGGGTCTTGCGTGCTTGCGTTTGAAACAAAACCGTCATAATTCCGACCTAAGCTCACTGTGAACCTTTTGAAAGGCAGTTCACGTTATGTCTCTTACGGTCCGTCAGCGTTTGGTGGTGTTTTCCGTGTTTTGTTTGATTTCTCTTGCCGGTCTGGCGTGGCTTTCTATCGTCAGCTTCAAGACCTTGCCTACAAAATTAAAGCCCAGCTGTTGCTGTGGGATGAGATAAACGCACAGTTTGAGAAAACCTCGGCGGCGATAAAAGCCCAATGGCAGTCAGTCAGTGACAATCCGCGGTTGCAAGGCTGGGTAGAGAGCAACACAGAGGCGCACCTGGCTGTTTTGGATCTGCTGTCAGCTCTGAAAGGACCTATCGATGAAACGAGCTACTATTCGGTAGGCAAAATTGTCGATTTTCAACTTTATCAGGCACTGGATCCCATGCTTGATCAGATCAATGCTCAGCGTCTGGTAGGACGCCAGCAGGCCGAGGCAGGGGCTGTCTCGCTGATTGAGTTCCTCGATCAGCAGCAGCATTTTCTGGTTGCGGGCTCCCTCGTCGTTTTGTTTGGAGTGTTGTTGCTAACGTATTGGCTTCGCCGCACGGTAACCACGCGGCTTCAACTGATCGCGGAACGCCTCAGATCTATGGAGGTCGCTTCAGATCT
Organism: Marinobacter antarcticus; assembly: GCF_011049865.1. Taxonomy (GTDB): domain Bacteria; phylum Pseudomonadota; class Gammaproteobacteria; order Pseudomonadales; family Oleiphilaceae; genus Marinobacter; species Marinobacter antarcticus_A. The sequence goes on from NZ_DRGY01000057.1 coordinate 27,006, forward strand.
TTCACAACCACTACCGATTTCAGGGCGCGATGAAGTAACCGCTGTGGCCTTGGCAATCAACGGTTTGATCGAAAAGTTCAAGCTGTTCCTGGGAGATGCCGTGCAGGCCTCATCCCAACACAACAACCGGCAGATCTACGATGTTGTTTCATCAATGAGCGCTATTACCGGAAGTGCTAGCCAGATCCAGACGTCAGCGGAAGATTCCCGAACTCAGGTAGCCGGCGCCGTGAAAGGCAACGATGACGTTCATAATCAACTGCGTGAAAGCGAGGTTGCGGCTGAGCTTGCCGTTGCGGCGATCAATCGCGTATCCGGCGCGATTGAGGCGGTTCGGGGCTCCAGTGAAAAGATCGAACAGGTTATCAGCGTGATTGCCAACATTGCCACGCAGACGAACTTGCTGGCGCTGAATGCATCCATTGAGGCGGCTCGCGCGGGAGAGCAGGGTCGTGGCTTCGCTGTAGTTGCCGATGAAGTGCGAAGCTTATCCCTTCGAACCGGTGAATCCACCAATCAGATACGTCAATGGGTTGGTGAACTGGTCACCCAGGTTGACGGTGCCCATGGCCTGCTCGGCGAGACCCGGGCAGCCGGTGATACCAGTCGGAAAACGCTGGGAACACTCAAGACACACATGGTGGCGCTCAAACAAACCTTTGATGACCTTAGCCATTTCACCAACGAGGTAGACGAGGCGATTCGCGTTCAGCGCGATGAAATTGGCCGCGTTGGGCGGCGTGCAGATATTCTGGGAGAAAGCTCACAGGGCCTGGATCAACACATTGGCAATACGAAGGCGGTGAGCGAGCAGTTGCGTGAGCAATCAGAATCGCTGCGCGCCCTGATTGCCCGCTTCCAGATTCAGGAGTACGAAGCAAAATGATGACCAGTGATCAGTCAATAGAGTTACAGCGCATTATTAATCACCAGTTGGTTTCGACCTTGTTTCAACCGATTGTAGATTGCCGAAGGTGTTGAAACCATTGCCGAACTGACGTTACTGCGGTCAATGGGCATTCACCTGATTCAAGGCTTCCTGTTGGGGCGCCCCAATCCCTTCCCCGCAGCTGATTTGTCGGCGTTGGACAGCGCGACTACCTCAAGCAGCATTTCGTCGTGACCAGAGGTGGCCATTACATAGGGTTGGGCTCAACGCGGGCGCTGCTTCGCATGATGACCCGGCGCTGGGCCGCTCCAATTAGCCGTTTGCAGGCTCACACGGCGGCCGACACAGAAAAACAGCGCCATTGATGAGTTATTGCCTCATTTCGGGAAGCCGGCTATTGCATTGTTAAAGGTTGGTGGTGGTGTAAACAGCGAATGTCTCACGCCGCAGCAAAGAGCTCAAGACGAGTAAGATAAAGCCTAAGGCCTACCGGCGACCAATAAGCTGATCGGCGAGAACGGTCAGATCCGATGCAATAAAATCCGGAAGCGGCACGCCAGACGCGGGCAGGACGGCGTTGCCAGGGCGAGTGAGAAACGCACCAAGGCAATCAGCGGCCTGGGCTCCCACGGTGTCCCAGAGGTGACATGCGACCAGACACAGTTCCGAGGTCTCGACCGACAATTCTTTCGCAACCAGGCGATACGTTTCGGGAGCCGGCTTGAATTTGCCCGTGTCCTCAACGCTGAAGGCTCGCTCGAAAAACTGACTTAATCCGGCCTTTTCCAAGGGGGTAGGTGACGCGCCGCTGGCGGAGTTGGTTAATGTTACCAGCCGGAAACCGGCGTCGCGCAACCGAGTGAGTGCAGGTATGACATCAGAATGAGCGGGCATCGTACTCATCCGCTCCTTCAGTTCCTCAACGTCACTGTCTGCAAGAGTCAGGTGATGAGTCGTGGCGACCATCCGCAGTATTCCGATGCCAAGCTCGCCAAACGGTGTGTAGAGGCCGGACAGAGTCAATGTTTGAGAATAGAGTATGAGCTGGGCGAACCATTCTCTCAGAACCTGTTTGTCGCCGAAAACGCGATTAAACAAGGGTTCTAGGTGTGTTATGTCGAGCAGCGTTTCGTTGACGTCGAATACGATAATTGACGGGCATTTTTCATATGATTTTTCATGTGACATTGAATATCCCCTATCTAGTATTTTCTCCAGACCAGTAGCCGGTTATTAGCCGGCATCTCGAAGTCTGAGGCCAGAACCAGTCCGGTTTCACGGTTGGCTTTTTTCAATTCGTCCATATCCCGGATTCCCATGGTGGAATTCTGTTGCCGCAGTGACGCATCAAATTGCTGATTGCTGGCGCTAGTGAAGTGTCCACTGTACTTGAAGGGGCCGTATAAACAGAAGACCCCGCGTTGTTGCAGATGCACTGCTACGCCCCGGAACATGGCTTTGACTTCTGGCCACGACATGATGTGGGCAGTATTGGCGGAGAAAACGCCGTCAACCGGCGACAATGACCAGTCGTTGAGACTAACGTCCAGTGCCAATGGTTTGTTGATGTTTGGCAGACGTGCCTCTGCTAGCCATGATTCGCAAAGCTGATAGTTGCGTGGATGATCACTTGGCTGCCACGTTAACTGTGGCAGGTTCCGGGCAAAATGAACGGCGTGTTGTCCGGTTCCTGAGCCGATCTCCAGGACGGTTCCGAACCCGCTGAATTGCGCAGCGAGTTTTTCGAGAATAACCTGTTTATTATTCTCACAGGCTTGGGAAAACGGTTTTCCTTCAGTCATTGGTGGCCCTGATTTGTTGCTGAATGCTCGAAATGTAAAGCTTCGTATGAATCTAATGCTTGAATGCAAGTTTCAGATAATGCCGGCGCCTTTCAGGACAAACACGCCCATGGTTATGGTAACGCTTGCCATCAGCATGGTTATGGCAATAATGTTCGCCGCCAATCTCTCGTTGCCGCCCAGCGCTTTTGCCATCACGAAGCTGGCGGCGGCGGTCGGGCTTGCGAAGAACAGAAACAACAGGCCGAGCTCCGGGCCAGAGAAACCGAACGCCCAGGCGGCACTGGTGCATACTGAGGGCAGTATAACCATTTTCATCAACGCAGAGCTGAAGGCCGTTGAGCTGTCATTGCGCAAAGCGCTGAGCGAGACCGTTGCGCCGATACACAGCAGAGCCAAAGGCAGGGTGAGAGAGGCAAAATAGTCGCCGCTGGTAAGCACCCACTCGGGGAGCTGCAGATCAAGCCAGGCCACAGGAACGGCCGCAAACACTGACAGTATGAGCGGATTACGCAGAATATCCCGAAGAATGCGGCGCCACTCCAACGATTGTGCGGGGTGGTAGGCCGCAAGCACGACCACAGACAGCGCGTTGTATGAAAGAATGACCACCCCCAGTAGAATACTGCCCGCAGAGAGGCCGAAATCTCCATACAAACTTGCCGCCAACGCCAGCCCTACAATACCGCAGTTACCCCGAAATGCGCCCTGAACGTAGACGCCTCGATCTCTGTGGTTTACCCGCCAGCGCGCCCACAGCCAGGCCAGGGCAAAGCTGGCAAGTGTTGCAGAAAAATAAAAGATAAGAAGTCGGGGGTTCAGGGCGGCATCAAGATCGGCTTTTATGATGCTGAAAAAAACCAGAGTTGGAAGTGTCGCTTTGAAAACCAGCGCTGACGCTGTGTGCACGAAGGGTTCATCAATCCACCTGATTTTTCGCAACCCAAGGCCGATAAACACCATGGTAAAAACCGGAAGCGTGGTTTCCAGTGTCTGTTGGAAAAGGCTGATCAGATCCATTCGGGTTGGCCAGTGGAAAAGGAATGAAAGTGGGTTTGGGCAAGCGCTGTGCATTATAGGCCGGGAGATACATAGCCTGCTACCAAGCCATGCTAAAGTCGTAACCTGTTTGAGCGTGTATAAAATCGGGTCCGGAACCACCGATCTGACCGAAAGGTAATGAAATCACTTGCCGAGTGCCGTAAGGGGTGAGCTATAGTGTGCGGAAACTGATTACAACTGATCACAACTTATTACAACTTATTACAACAATAGGGCTAGCATGAACGCCGTAAACCCCGCTCCGGAACAGCTGGAAAAAGTTCTGGCAGACACGCCTAAAGATCAGCCTGTGGTAATGCTGAACCTGCTGAGATTCCGCGACAAAGCAAGCTATGACGACGAATCCGGTGAGCGAAGCGGGCGTGAAGCCTATCAGCTTTACATGCGCGAGGCGGCGGCTTGTGTCAGCGCGGTGGGTGCGGAAGTTATTTGGTCTGGTCGCAGCGTGGGCTCGCTCATTGCGCCTCCAGACGAATCGTGGGATCAGGTGCTGCTCGTGCGCTATCCGTCAATCGACGCGTTTATGGAAATGATTGAAAGTTCGGAATACAAGGGCGTGGTCAAGCACCGCACCGCAGCTCTGTGTGATTCGCGTCTGGTCGCTAATCTTGAAGAGCCGCGCTAAGAGTAGTCTTCAACCCGCAAACCCGATTTCCAGTATATCGGTTTGACGTATCAGCATATAGGCCGCTGTGCCCGTTGCAATAGAAAGCAGGGCGTTGCGGCGCCACAAATGAATAATCACCACAAGTGCGCCTGCCAGTATCGCATCAGCCCCGGGCACCGTCGCTGCCCAGTCCCCGGAACGCTGCAGAAATACCGTCGCCAGCAATGCCATAACGGCTGCCGGCAAGAAGCGCCCCAGGTGTTTGATGAGCGGGTGCTCGGTGTGCCGCTCAAAAAACAGGAACGGTATGATCCTGGTCGCAAAGGTCGCTACTGCAGCAACGGCAATAAATACTGAAAGGTAGACGGTTTCAGACATGGCTTTCGTTCTCCGCGTTTGTGGCCCGCACAGTTCGGTATTGCAGCAAAAGCACGGCGGTAACAATGGCGATCGCGCCAATCAGTTGATGCGCCGGTGGTAGCAATATCATGGCGATGCCGGCTGCGGCCGCGCCCGCCCACACGGGAAAGGCGTCTCCCAAAGCTTTGAGCTGTTCGATCGTCAGCACGATGAACAGCGCAACAAGCGCAAACTCGATTCCGGTGCTGTCGAACGCCACGTTGCGTCCCAGCAGCGCACCCAGAGTGCAACCAATCACCCAATACACCTGATTGAACGCGGTAATCCGGAAATCAACGTTGCGCTCATGAATACTGTCGTGGGAGCGCTGGCGGCTAGTGAGAAGTGAATAGGTCTCATCGGTCAGGCCAAAAATAAGATACAGTTTGCGCCAGCCAGCACCCCGGAATTGCCTGAGCAATGACAGACCGTAGAAAAGATGGCGGGCGTTAAGCACAAACATGGCAACAAACACTTCCAGCAATCCTGCACTCGCGGCCAGCAAACTGACTGCCAGAATCTGACCGGCACCGGCGTATACAACCACTCCCATGAGGGGAGCAGCCCACCATGCGTAGTCCAGCTGGGTGGTAAATAGCACCCCGAAGGCCATGCCGAGTGGGAGGTAGCCGAACAGAATCGGAAGAGTGAGGCGAAAAACCAATGAGTTCATTAGCATCCAAACTATCTAAAACGAAGGATGATAGAGAATCCCTCCGGATTTTGAAAGTGGGAGAGGGTTCTACTGCTCCGGTATTATCCTTAATATAGGGTCCCGCACAGGAGATACTATGAGTGACGACAGCATGAACCAGCCCCAGCCCGATCCTCGAGAGGAAAAATTTGTGGTGGACCGAGACTTGTTGACCGAAGATCAGCTCAACGGGCTTGCAGAAGAATATTGCACTCGCTACCACGGGTTGAATGATACCGAAAACCCGTTGGCCGAACGCGGCAACGTGCTGGCAGCCATTAATCGGGGGCATCTGGTTGTCTGGTTTGATCCGGTTGAAAATACCGCAGGGCTTGGCGCGCCGGAATAATGGTTTAACCTGCCGGGATATTTCAGGTTGCACCTACCAGGGTGCATCCGTAAACGTTACACTCACTCTGATTTCCGAAAGCTGTAAACGAGGTGAATTTTGATCAGGGTATTGGTTGTAGATGACCATGAGCTGGTTCGTTCCGGGATAACCCGAATGCTCTCGGACAGTCCCGACATTGATGTTGTCGGCCAGTGCTCGTCTGGCGAAGACGCCATCGAGTTTGTGCGCAAGAGCCGCCCTGATATCGTGCTGATGGATATTCGCATGCCGGGAATTGGGGGTCTGGAAGCTACCCGGCGTATCCTGCGGATAGACGAGACGATTCGCGTTATTGTGGTAACGGCCTGTTCAGATGACCCATACCCAGCTCGGGTAATGCAAAGCGGGGCCACCGCCTATATCACGAAAGGTGCGGATATCCGTGAGATGATCCGCGCGATCCGCATGGCCCACTCAGGCCAGCGTTATATCAGCCCCGAAATTGCCCAGAAAATGGCGCTCAAACGTTTGGGCGGTGACAGTAGTGACGAAGGCGAACTGTCGCTGTTTGACCGTCTTTCAGAGCGTGAGATGCAGATCGCTTTGATGGTGGTCGATTGCCAGAAAGTACAGGATATTTCTGACAAGCTTTGCCTCAGCCCCAAAACCGTTAACAGCTATCGCTACCGGATATTTGAAAAGCTGGAAATCTCCAGTGATGTTGAGTTGGCACTGATGGCCGTGCGACTCGGGTTGCTCGATGCCCACAAGGTCTGATCCCGCGAGCGACACCAACGGGGAGTTCGACAGTAAAGACTTCCTGAAAAAATTAACGGAACGGCCCGGTGTGTACCGAATGTACGACGACGGCGGTTCTGTGTTGTATGTCGGAAAAGCCGGGAGCCTCAAGAAACGGGTCAGCAGTTATTTTCGAAAGAGCGGCCTGGCCCCGAAAACGGAAGCTCTGGTCGCCAAGATTGCGTCCATCGAAGTGACCATAACCGGCAGTGAGACGGAAGCGCTTCTACTTGAACAAAATCTGATCAAGTCGTTGCGGCCGCCCTACAATATCTTGCTCCGGGACGATAAATCCTACCCCTATATTTATGTGTCTTCCCACAGCGATTACCCCTCGCTGACGTTCCGGCGAGGGCGCACAAAAAAGGGAGGCGGCACTTGGTATGGCCCGTTTCCGAGCTCGGGTGCGGTCAAGGAAAGCCTTAATGTGCTGCAAAAGGTTTTCCGTATAAGATCTTGTAACGAAAGCTATTTCAGAAACCGAACGCGACCATGTCTGCAGTATCAGATAAACCGCTGTACGGCGCCCTGTGTGGGGTACATTTCCCCCGAGGACTACCAGGAAGATATCCGCCACGCGGCTATGTTTCTGGAGGGCAAAAACCCCGTCATCATTCGCGACTTGATCGATGCCATGGAGGAGGCTGCCAAAAACCTCGAATTCGAGAAAGCTGCCAACTGTCGCGATCAGATCAATCACCTGCGTCACGTGCAAGAGCAGCAATCGGTAGACGGTGAGGGCGGTGATGCCGATGTGGTTGCCATTGCGCAGGATGCTGGCGTTGTGTGCATCGTCGTTATCATCGTTCGCGGTGGCCGCGTGCTGGGAACCAAAGACTACTTTCCCCGCTATTCCCTTGAACAGTCAGAAGGGGAGTTGCTCAGTGCCTTTCTCGGTCAGTATTACTTTGGCGGCAACACCCGCCGCGAGATACCACGAGATGTACTGGTTCCAGTGGAAGTTGAAGGGCAGGAGCTTCTTGCGCAGGCGCTCAGCGAAGCGGCGATCCGCGAAACTCGCATTCGTGGAAATGTAAGGGGCGAGCGCCGCCGCTGGCTTGAGCTGGCCATGACCAACGCACGGCAAACCTTGCTGACTCACCTCGCCAGCAAAGAAACGGTGTATCGACGTTTGCTGGCTCTGCGTGACATGCTGGAACTTACCGAAACTCCGTCGCGAATGGAGTGTTTTGATATTAGTCATAGCCATGGTGAAAATACCGTCGCATCCTGCGTCGTTTTCGATGAGAATGGCCCCCTGAAAAGCGATTACCGACTGTACAATATTGAAGGCGTGACCGCCGGTGACGATTACGGCGCAATGCGCCAAGTACTGACCCGTCGCTATCGCCGCATGGTTGCGGGTGAAGGCAAGCGTCCGGATCTTGTGTTTATCGATGGCGGTAAAGGACAGTTGAGCATTGCCCGGGAAGTATTTGATGCACTTGGGGTTTCGGATATCCCTCTGATCGGTGTGGCCAAGGGCGTAACCCGGCGTGCGGGCATGGAACAGTTGATTGACGCCATGACCGGTGACGTGTTCCGAGTGCCTGCCGAGTCTCCGGCGCTGCACCTGATCCAGCATATAAGGGACGAGTCTCACCGATTCGCGATTACCGGGCACCGTGCAGGACGCGACAAGAAACGTCGCCAGTCCACTCTGGAAGGTATCGAAGGGGTTGGCCCCAAACGTCGCCGGGAGCTGATCCGGTATTTCGGTGGCATACAGGATCTACGCAAAGCCAGCGTTGATGAGATGACCAAGGTTCAGGGCATCAGCAAAGCACTGGCGGAAAATATATACGCAGCACTGCACGACGAGTAACAAGCCTATGAACTTGCCCAACCTGCTCACGCTCTCCCGCATCATCATGATTCCGGTGTTCGTGGTGGTGTTTTTTCTTCCGATGCAGTGGAGCTATACGGTGAGCGCGTCAATTTTTGCGCTGGCGGCCCTGACCGACTGGCTGGATGGTTATCTTGCCCGCAAGTTGGATCAAAGCACGCCTTTCGGGGCGTTTCTTGACCCGGTTGCCGACAAGCTGATGGTGGCGGTTGCGTTGGCTGTGCTGATCCAGGAATATTCGTCTATTCTGCTGACCATTCCCGCAACGATCATTATCGGTCGCGAAATCGTGATATCGGCCTTGCGGGAATGGATGGCGGAAATCGGCAGCCGCGCGAGTGTTGCGGTTTCTTATATTGGTAAAATTAAAACCACGGCGCAGATGGCATCCATTGTCGGCTTGCTGGCGTCTCCTCCCGGCCAGTTACTTTCAGATGTGTCCATTGCTGTGCTGTACATAGCCGCGGCCCTGACACTCTGGTCCATGTGGCTTTATCTCAAGGCCGCCTGGCCGGAATTGTTGCCAAAGAACGATTAATCGAGGGTCGGCAACGATACCCGCCGGGAGTTTGATGAACAGCTATGGACTTCCACGGTCACGTGCAAGAGAGATGGGTTGTCTGTTTGGATACGGTCGTGACCAGACATGAAGATCACTCACGTGCGTATCGCCACATTCTGAGGCACGCTTGACGTATGCCCGACGTGGCTTTCAATAATCCTCGAGACCAGCGGGTAATAAGAATGGCATCGACGATACCCATCGCCGGATCCATCCAGTTCCACCCGGCGTATTTACCAGCAAGCAAAGCCACGATGGTCATGAGAGTGGTGTGAATTGTCTCCAAGAATCCATGCCGACACGCCGTTGACGATCAGTCCGAGGATCGCTGCGAAAATAGCGCCGTCGAACGAAATCGTGACCGGATGGATAAAGCGATCAATGCTCTCAACCTCCATGAAGAGTGCGAATCCGGCCAAGAGTGCGGCGCCCGTAAATCCTCCTAATCTTGCTGCGCTCGGCATCGCTTTCGATGTCAGAATTGGTGGCTTGCATCTGAACATGGTCTGCCCGCGCATACGTCGAACGCGGCTCAGCAATTGGGGATAGGAGAAATTGTCTTCTTGCGGACTAAAAGTTTATCAAAATGTGATCCTTTCGAAAGTGTCTGAACGTTACCCTGATTAACCGAGCTACTTGCCAAACACCCATGGCTGTAAACGCGAGGTTCCCATGAGCAAATTACTACTGGCACTTCTACTTTTTTGCCCTTCCGTGCTGATGGCCCAGGAGTGGACAAGCGGCACAACCCGCACCGACGTTGTGGAGCTCTATACCTCCGAGGGTTGCAGCAGTTGCCCTCCGGCTGACCGCTGGCTGAGTTCGCTGAAAGGCCGGCCGGGGCTTTTTTTAGAGTTTATACCCATGGCTTTTCACGTGGATTACTGGGACTACATCGGTTGGGAAGATCCCTTTGCGCAAGCTGCATTCAGCGAGCGCCAGCGCCAGTACGTGCGAGAAGGCAGCGTTAGCCAGTCTTACACGCCAGGCATAGTCATCAACAGCAAAGAGTGGCGCCAGTGGTTCAGTGGCAAACGTGAATGGGCGCCATCTACTCGGGATGCGGGTGTTCTGCGGGCCAGTCTTGATGAAAAAGGACAGCTCGATGTTGCCTTTACAGGGGAGGGTGCAGAACAGCTCCATGTGGCCATATTGGGCATGGGCCTGAAAACCGCTGTCCAGGCCGGAGAAAATCGCGGGCGCGAACTCTCCCATGACTTTGTCGTGCTGGAGGTTCGCATGATATCAGGCACGCGAACATGGGCGTTGGACTTGCCGGACGTGCCGGACCTAGGCCAACAACGAGTTGCCCTTGCAGCGTGGGTAACGCCCAAAGACTCACAGACCGTTATACAGGCGGTTGGCGGCTACTTGAATTAACCCGTCGGGGCATAGCGCACAGTGCGGTTATAGCGGTCGATATACGCGTTTTGCTGCGGGTTTCCCGGTTGTCATCGTCAATCGCATTGAACAGCCGATAACTTCGGCCATCCTCCAACTGGTCGTGCATGCGTCAGTGCTCCTGACCGAATAAGTGCTAGCCGACCCTCAATCCGGGCGTGCGTCGCAGGTTTCGGACCACTCAATAACCTCTTCTGCAAGTTTTTGCCCAGCGCTACCGAACGCCTTTACAACCGATTCTATACGTTTGTCTCGGGCAGGGATGGACGCGATAAAGCGTTTCGAGCAAAGTGTGGCTCGTGAGTGGTTATCAATCAGCTGGCCATAAATAGCAACGGTTGCGCGAGTGTTGTCGCCTTGGGTAATGGCATGAAAAGCCGTGATTTCAGTTGCCAGAGTCAGGTCGGTATTTGCGGGGCTACTATCTGTACTCACGTCGCGAAAATCCGATCCGGCTCTGAATGCGCCCACCAGCATATCCCGCAGAATAATAGGCGACGTGTCCCGCCAGCGAACGCCGCCGTATACTCTGAACTCCCAAGGTTCCGGTTTGGCCAGAATTCGAGAGCTGTTGTACGGTTCCGAAGCGGTTGGGGTGTCGATTCGTAAGCTTTGGGGCCGGATATTTCCATCGTGTTGCAGGCTCGCCGGTACAGGAAAATCCATTACCCGGGGAGCTTCAGGTTTGGGAAATATCGTACACGCCGTCATTATTCCGGACATCGCCAACACTACACCCACAGTGTTGAAAGCTTTTACACCAGAAGCCTTCTTGTTCACGGGGATACCTCCTTGATGGTTGGTCCGCCCCAAATTGCGCCCGTGGGGTTTTCTTCAAGGCGACGGGTAAACCGATTTAGATTTCTGAGGGTGCTGCGCAATTCTCTCAACGCCGGCGCCAATTCACCCATGCCCTGAAATCCGGAATCCAGAGCGCCCTCGTTCTCCCGGGTTAAGCCATCGATACGTGCAACCATTTTCTCTGCGGTTGTCATGGCTTTCGCCATGCTTGCCAGCACCGACTTCCCCTCATTCTGTAGCAGTGAATTAGTGTTGTCGGACACGGCGGAGACTTTACCTGCCGCCTCAGCGGTTCTGCGTGCAGCGTCGTCCATGCGCTCAAGCAGAGCAACCAATTGCTCACGGCTGCCAAGCAGTGAATCACTCGCGCTGCGGGTATTGCGTAAAATCGCCGTGAGGTTTTTTGTGTTCTCATCCGACAACAGGGTATTCGCGTTGGTTAGCAACTGCTCAGCTTTGGATAACAGAGCTTCGCCGTTGTTCAGTAAACTGTTAAACGCCGACGGTTCCGCCATGATCAGCGCGGGGTTTTCACGGGTGCCTGTTAAAACGGGGCTATCCTTACTGCCGCCGCTGAACTGGACGCTCATACTACCGGTGATATTGGCGAGCACAATCCCGGCGCGGGTATCTTTTCGCACAGGCACACTTTGCTCAACCCGTATCAGAACGCGCACCTGGCCTGGGTCGTCCTGATCCAGCCGAAGTTCAAGGACATCACCGACTTCCACGCCGCTGTATAGTACCGGGTTGCCCTTAGCCAAGCCGCCGACAGCGTGATCATAAACAATTTCGTAATAGGCCCATTCGTGATCTGCAGACGATTTTGCCAGCCAAAGTGCAAACATCAAGGCTGCCATCACCGCAACTAGCGTAAACAGCCCAATGATCAGATGATGAGCTTTCGGTTCCATAGATTTTTACTCCCGTAGCCGGCTCTGATCCTGAGCCCGGAATGCGTAACTGGCGGCCCGCCCGCGGGGGCCGTGAAAATATTCCTGTACCCATGGATCGTCCGTCTTGGCGACCTTTTCGATGTGATCCGCAACCAGAACCTTTTTTTGGGATAAAACAGCCACTCTGTTGCAGCTCGTATAGAGGGTGTCCAGATCGTGTGTGACGAGAAAAACCGTAAGGCCCAGCGCGTCCCGAAGGGTCACGATCAGCCTGTCGAATGCCGCAGCGCCTATGGGGTCCAGACCAGCGGTCGGCTCATCCAGAAAAAGAATTTCGGGGTCCATTGCCAGTGATCGAGCCAAGGCGGCGCGTTTGACCATACCACCGGAAAGCTCCGACGGGTACTTGAGTGCGGAATCAGCAGGCAACCCGGTCAGTGCAAGCTTCATGCGGGCCAGTTCCTCCGCGTCGGAGCGCGACAGGTCGCAGTGCTCAATCAACGGCAGGGCAATGTTCTGAACCAGATTCAGCGAAGTAAACAGTGCGCCCCGTTGAAACAAAACGCCAAACCGCTGTTCGGTTTCCGAGCGTTGTACGTCACTCAGCTCGTCCAGATCCTTGCCGAACACCCGGATGCTGCCCGCAGACGGTCGGTTCAGCCCAACGATGCTTCTCAGCAGTACCGACTTACCTGTGCCGGAACCCCCGACAACGCCCAGAATCTCTCCCTTGTAGAGATCCAGATCAAGGTTTTCGTGAACGACATGACGGCCAAAACGATTGCAGAGCCCGCGCACTTCGATGATGGATGACGGTTGGTTATCGATGGCTTCGTCCCCGGCGTGACTCATGGTTTACCAACCCATTTGCATAAAGAAGAGCGCTGCGATGGCATCCAGAAGAATAACCATGAAAATGGACTGAACCACGCTGGATGTTGTATGAACGCCCACTGATTGGGCGCTGCCGCCTACTTTGAAACCTTCCAGGCACCCTATGGTTGCAATCAGAAAGGCGAAAACAGGTGCTTTGGAAAACCCGACCAAGAAGTGCGTCAGCCCAATTTCCCTCCCGACCACGGCCATGAATTGAGCCGGTGAAATATCGAGCGCAATGATGCAAACCAGGGCGCCGCCTAAAAGCCCCGAAATCATTCCGACAAACGTAAGAATAGGCAAGCTCACCATCATAGCCAGAACCCTTGGGAGCACCAGCAGCTCAACCGGGTCAAGCCCCAGTGTGCGGATGGCATCCAGCTCTTCATTGACTTTCATGGCGCCAATCTGGGCGGTAAAGGCACTGGCGGTGCGGCCGGCAAGCAAAATAGCGGCAAGAAGAACGCCAAATTCCCGCAAAAATGAGAAGGCGACAAGGTTAATGGTGTAGATGGTGGCACCAAAATCTCTCAGCACGGTGGCGCCCAGAAAAGCCACCACAGCACCCACAAGGAAGGTGAGCAGCGCGACGATGGGAAGGGCATTCAGCCCGGTATCCTGAATGGCGGCGACGAACGGCGTTACTCGCCACCGTTTTGGCTTGGGCAACACGGCAAAAAACGTTGCGATAATCTGTCCCATGAATCCGATCAGAATTCGGGAAAGATCCCAGACAGCCTCTACTTTCTTACCGGTTTCATTGAGGAACTGCACAACAAGCGCAGGCGCGTCGGGCTCCGGAACGGGTTTTTCTCGCATGGCATCTGCTACTGCGTACAGCAGTGCGCTTTGCTCCCGGGGCAGGATGTCGTTCTCGCTCGTGAGTGCAACAAGGCATTCCGGCCCTAAAAGAGTCGCCAGCAGGGACGCCCCTGCCGTATCAACCCGCCCAAGATCTTCCAGGTCAATATGTTCGGATTCCCAGTGCCGATCAGAATACGCCTCTATCTGCTGTTTCAGCGCTTGATAGTCGGCAAGCGTCCAGTCACCGCGGATTGCCAGGGTGCCGTGTTCATCTGACAGGATTCCAGCAAAACCGGCCTGCGATGAGCGTTCATTTTCCGGGGCACTGGCGCGTATCGGCACGGGTGTCAGAATTCCAAAGGTGGTTGGTCTGGTTATGAGTTTACCAGCTTAGAGATTACAGACGCTGTCTGCCAGTATCCTGGAGACCGGAACGGCCACTAACAGGCTGAGCAAAACCGAGAGGAATGCTTGCCAGACCAACGCGTCCAAACCTGCCAGTGCCAATACAACAAGTGCACTGGCAATAATCAGGCCCGGCCAGAGGTGCCATTCCGGTCCGGAGGCAGGTGCGCTATTGCGAGGCGCGGCACTGAGCACCGTCGGCAATTCGTCACCCAAGTCAATAACGGGGCACATGATGTTTTTAGAAGAATGTGGCGCTGAAAGTCGGCGCTTGGCATAAAGTCGAGAAAGGCCCGGGCCCCACCAGGGCCGGTGAGTGCTCAATCCCTTCGCCGGCATAATCCGGATCAGGTTCCGCGGGTATGGTCTCAGCCCGGCATTTGCCCGGCACCCCGTTGAGTTAATTTGAGTGTACCATGCCCACAATGTCATTTCTTTCAAGGAGAAAGCCGGTGCCCAAGTTTCTACACACAGCCGATTGGCAGATGGGTCGAACCTACAGCCGGTTTGAGGCCGAAGACGGTGCTGCTTTGATGGAGGCACGTTTTGAGGCCATCGAACGCCTGGCTGCGCTGGCCACAGAGCATCAGTGTGACGCAGTGCTGGTCGCCGGTGATGTGTTTGATGCGCAGACTGTCTCTGATCGCACCATTCGTAGGGTGTTCAATGCTACCCGAGGTTTTGACGGCCCCTGGGTAATGCTCCCCGGCAATCACGATGCGGCTCTGGCGGAAAGTGTGTGGACCCGTGCCGAGCGACTTGGTGCAGTTCCCGGGAACGTTCATCTGGCACTTGAATCCGGTGTTACTCAACTGCCAGAGCAAGGCATCGCCGTGTTGGCTGCGCCCCTGACCCAGCGCCACACTTATGGCGACCTGACTGCGCCTTTTGTCGATATGGAAACCGCACCGGAATTGCTGCGCATAGGGCTGGCCCACGGCAGCGTGCAGGGTTTGCTGCCTGAGGAAATTGATTCAACAAACCCCATCGCACCCGACTGCACAGAAACCGCAAAACTGGATTACCTGGCCCTTGGCGACTGGCACGGCGTGAAGGAGATTAACGAGCGCATCTGGTACAGCGGCACGCCAGAACCAGAGCGCTTCCGCAATAACGAAGCGGGATACGTTCTGATTGTCGATATTAAAGCACCGGGCGCGGTACCCACCGTCACCTTGCATGAAACCGCCCGCTATCAATGGCATCAGTGGCGGGAGAGCTTGTCCATACCTTCCGATCTGGTTCAGCTACTGCAGCGAGTGGGCGAGTTGCCTGAAGCATCGGTTCTGGACCTGAAACTGAACGGCACCCTCACGCTGGCCGGGGATCAGCAACTGACCGAAGCACTATCCATTGCGGAGGCTCGCTATCGCAGCGTCACCTGCGACCGCACCGGGCTGCAACTGGAGCCTACCGACGACGATATCGCCGCACTGCACGCAGACGGCTATCTCGGAGACGTGGTTCAGCAGCTGCGAGAACGCCAACAGGCTGCGGATAAAAGCGATGACGCAGAGGTGTCTCGCGACGCTTTGGCCATTTTGGCAAGCCTGCTACAGCCAAAAAGAGAAGAGGTGGCCCGGTGAAGCTGCAGCGTTTACGAGTTCAGCAGTTTCGCCAATTCAGGCAAGGCATTGAGCTGGACGGCCTCACGCCCGGCATCAACCTGATACACGGCCCTAACGAATCCGGCAAAAGCACCCTTGTTCGCGCTATCCGCGCCGCGTTTTTTGAGCGTTACCGATCGAAATCCGCTGAAGATCTAGCGCCCTGGGGAGACACGTCGGCGGCGCCAACGGTTGAGCTGGTGTTTAACCACAAGGGCCAGCGCTGGCAACTCGACAAGCGTTTTCTCAAGCGACACCGCTGTGATCTATTGATTGATGGCCAGGCATTCAGCGGTGAAGAAGCCGAGGAGAAGCTTGCGGAACTGCTGGGCTACCAGTTTCCCAAGAAGGGCGCCAGCAAAGAGGAGCACTGGGGTATTCCGGGTCTGCTCTGGGTTGAGCAGGGCACCGGGCAGGATATTGAAAAGGCCGTTCAACATGCCGGCGGCCATCTGAAGTCTGCGTTGAACAACCTGGTGGGCGACATTGCCAGCAGCGGCGGAGACGACGTTATTGAGGCCGTGGAGCAGCAAAGGCAGGAACTGCTGACAGCCACCGGAAAACCGCGAGGTGATTACCTGTCTCTGGCAGGCGCCCGGGAAACCTTGCAGCAGCAGGTGTCTGATCTGCAAGCCCGGGTGGAACAATATGGAGCGCAGGTAGACCGCCTTGGCGCCCTCACAAACGAGCACTCGCAGGCAGAACGGGAACGGCCCTGGGTAGCGGCCCGGAATAGCATGCAGCACGCCGAGGCAAAATATCGGGAAGTAGAGGCTCTACAGGAGCAGCAAAATCGTGGCAGGGATTCCCTGAGCCAGCTTCAGCAAAATCTGACCTTGCTTCAGCAAAACCAGGCTCACTGGCGCAGCCAGAACGAACAGCTGGAACAGCGCCACCAGAGTTATGAGCGCGCCAGAAAAGAACGTGACCGCGAAGAGCTCGCCAGCCCGGAACTGGCGAATGTGGTTAACAGCGCTCGCAGCCAATACCAGCTCGCCAACGGCGCCGTGCAACAGGCCAATTTAAGGGATAAACGAGAGCGCCTGCAAAAGGACTGCACGAGGCTGGAGGCGGAACTGGACAAGCTCAAGCAAAGCCAGGAAAAAGCCAAAGGCATTCAGGCGTCGTTGGACGCAGCCCGCGAACAGAAACAACAGAACCAGATCGATGCCAACGGATTGCATCGGCTCAAGCAGACCCAGCGCGAACTGGATGACGCGACTATTCGAATTCAAACCGTCGCTACGCGTGTTACCTGGAACCTGAATAGCGGTAAAAGTTTGGCGCTTGATGGTCGCAGCATGGAGGGCCAGGGCGAAAAGCTGCTTCTGGAACCGGGCGTTATCGAGATTCCGGGCGTGGGCAATCTTGGTATTCAACCGGGTGGGGATGACCTTGCAAGTCTCCGCCGGAAACTCGAGAGGCTTGAGCAATCCGTGGCGCAGCAACTGGGCGCCTTAGCGGTCGAGTCAGTTGAGGCGGCCGAGGGCAAGCAAGGGCGGCTCCAGGACGCTGAGGCACAGATACAGCGCTTTGAAGAGCTTCTCAAATCGTTAGCCCCCAACGGGCGGGACCAATTGAATTCGATGACGTCCGATTCAGAATCTGAACTGCACGCCCGCAACGCCGAATTCGGAGCCTTGCCGGCGGAGCAGGCCGGTGACGGAGATGTTAAGCCGCTGAACCTCGTGGAATCCGAGTTGAAGCAGGCCGAAGAGCGATTGGCGGACGCCGAAACCCGACAAAAGAACCAGGAAACTCTGCTGCTTAAAGCCCGTCATACCTGCGATGCGGCTCAACGTGAGTGGCAGCGAATTCAGAGTGAATTGAACAGCCCCGAGCGTCAGCAGCAGATCGAAAAACTTGCCCGGGACGTTGCCGCTGTCGTGAAACAGCAGACGGAACTCGAATCGTCTCTCAAAGAGCGCGAAGCGAAAATCAGCGCGGCTCGCCCAGACCTTTTGACGCAGGATATTGAGCGGTTCCGTGCTACCGCCGAACACCAGGAAGCCGCTCAGCACAAGCGTGCACTGGAGTTGAGTGACATCCGGGCAAGGCTTGAGGCCTGGGGTGCGGAAGGGTTGGAAGAGGAGCGCAACGAGCGGGTAGCTGAGCTGGAGCACGTAAAACGTCGCTATCTTGAGCTGGATCGGCGGGCGAAGGCGCTGGATCTGCTGTTGAACCTGCTGAAAGAAAAGCGCCAGGCACTGACGCGCCGACTGCAGGCTCCGCTGCAGAAACATCTGGATCACTATTTGAGCGTGCTGTTCCCGGATGCCAGCCTGGAAGTGGACGAAAACCTGATGCCCGGAACGTTCAGCCGGGGAAGTGAACTGGGCCGTATGGCCGAACTGAGTTTCGGCGCGCGGGAACAAATGGGCCTGATCAGCCGCTTGGCCTATGCCGACCTGTTGCAGGAAGCCGGTCGCCCCACGTTAATCATTCTGGACGATACCCTTGTGCACAGCGATGCCGAACGCCTGGAGGGCATGAAACGAATCCTTTTTGACGCCGCAACCCGGCATCAGATACTGCTGTTTACCTGCCATCCCGAAAACTGGCGAGACCTGGGCGTTGAACCCCGGGATCTAGAGGCTTTGAAGTTACACGATGGTGTTGGGAAGTTACACGGTGGTGCTGGTTAAAATTTACTCACAAACCTCCGGTAAAACAGAAACTTAAAAAAAGGTATTGACGGAAGAACCGTAATCCGTAGAATACGCATCCGTTGTCGGGGCATTGCCTCGGCAGTCAGTACAGGTAATGAAGTGCGGGAATAGCTCAGTGGTAGAGCACAACCTTGCCAAGGTTGGGGTCGCGAGTTCGAATCTCGTTTCCCGCTCCAATGACTTCAAGTTGTTCAGTAAAGTCTCTCAATGAAGCCTCTCAATGCCCATTTGAGAGTACAAAGATTCGATTCCTTCGATCTTTTAGGCGCGGTGGCAGAGTGGTCATGCAGCGGACTGCAACTCCGCGTACGCCGGTTCGATTCCGACCCGCGCCTCCATTATATCCTCGTTCCTCATCACGTTAGATATCTTCGAAACACCGTGGGTTTTCCATAACCGCAGTTTCGTACCCTCCTGTGTCATTTTCTCTTAATTGTGACGTTGTTTAGCGACAACAAAACTGGCGGGCGATGCCAAGAGTATCTTTCAGGGCGCAACACCTCGATATAATAACAAAATCGGGCTTTACAGCTGGTCCAACCAGTTATTCAGTGCTGATTCTTGACACCACAGTTGCCGAAGTCTTAACTGAGATCGCAGAGTCTGATTAAAAATCATACTATGGAGACGCTTAAAATGATAAAAAAACCATTAGTCCTCCTTACTACCTTGCTTGTCGCCACACAGATTCAGGCTCAGGGGACAACCGACGAGACGCTGAAGACACTGGGACAATTCAAAGTCACTGGCGATTCCAAATTTACTACCATTGACCAGAACAGCAGCAGCGCAGACGCCCTCCGCAACTTATTGAAAAAGGTTTCAGTACCTAAAGGCTTTGAGATCACGCTTTATGCTTTGGTGCCTGACGCCCGCCATATGGCAGTGGGTCCGCAGGGAGTGGCGACGTTTGTGGGTACGCGCAAAACAGAAGTATGGGTGGTGACTGATCGGGACAAAGACCGTGTGGCAGACGAGGTCAAAAACTTTGCGCCATCCGTTGCAAAGAAAGTTCCGAATGGCCCTTGCTTCTCTCCCGATGGTGTTTTGTACATAGCAGAGCAAAATCGTGTTCTGGCCTACCCCGCAGCCGAGTTCTTCTATGAAGGCACGGATGTCGTCGCCGCGGAGCTGATCGCCGGTGGCGAGTTAATTCCGAAAGAGTACGTAAGCTATAACCACACCGCCCGCGTTTGCGATGTGGGGCCGGACGGCAAGGTCTATATTTCTCTGGGCCAGCCCCATAATGTGCCGCCCAAAGATCTGTGGGAGGACTATCAGTCCCGGGGCATGGGCGGCATCATTCGCATTAATCAGGATGGTACCGACCGCGAAGTCTATACTTTGGGGGTCCGCAATTCCGTTGGCCAGGACTTTAATCCTGCAACGGGGAACCTCTGGTTTACCGACAACCAGGTAGATGGCATGGGCGATGATATACCACCGGGCGAAATCAACCGACAAACAGAGAAAGGTCAAAACTTTGGCTTTCCCTACTACGGCGGCGGTGATGTTCGCACAGCGGAATACAAAGGCGATGAGCCACCTGCTGATGTCATCTTCCCGGTTAGCACAACCATTGCACACGCAGCAGATCTGGGAATGATGTTCTACACCGGCAATATGTTCCCGAAAGAATATCAAGGTGGTATTTTCTCGGCCCAACATGGGTCATGGAATCGCACCGAGCCGGTCGGTGCCCGGGTGATGTTCACTCCCGTAGATGCAGAAGGCAACATAACAGGGGAGACCCGTCCGTTCGCCGAAGGCTGGCTCACGTATAACGGCGAGTATCTGGGACGCCCGGTGGATGTTGCACAACTGAAAGACGGCTCTTTGCTGGTGTCAGATGATCTGGCAGGCGCTATTTATCGGATTGCCTATACCGGTGAATGATGCCAGCCTGATCCCTTAGCCCGGCTCGTATCGATACCAGGGGCAGTTCTAATTCTGGCTTATTTACAGGGGTAATATGTTATGCGCTGTTCAACGCCGCTGGTCAGTCTTGGTCTCGCTGCGATTATAGCCCTGTCGACCACCTATGCTCATGCGGTTGACCCCGCCAATGGCAAAGTGTTGGCACGCCAATGTCAGACCTGTCATGGCATAAATGGCATCGCTCAGATCCCTATCGCGCCTAACATCGCCGGAGAAAGTCAAATCTACCTTGAGCTCCAGCTCAAACGCTTTCGTAGCGGTCAGCGAGAGCATGAAATGATGACTGTGGTTGCCAAGAATCTCACTGACAGCGAGATTGAGGATTTGGCAGCTTGGTATGAATCTATCAAGGTGACGGCAACGTTACCTGAATAGAACGCTGCAAAGGGGCTGCGATGTTCAAAGCCCTGTTGTTCAGCAAGTTCACGGAAACCTGCACAGCTGTATTTATAGGAATTTTCGGTGTGGATGGTTTCACCAGCCCGCAGGTCAAACGTCTGGTCAGCGATCGAAATGCGGGTGTCGTATCCGCTAACAAGATGCATTTCGATCCGGTGTTGGGCGGGGTTGTAGGCCGCCTCCAGTGTCGCGGCGTCCTTTACCAGATCGGCACAGGCAGACATCAGAAAGTCTGTTGAAATCTCTATCGGGACATAATGGGCCATGCCTCCGGCATCAAGAATCGGGATCGCCTTTTCACCATTGCCACTACCGGGTTCAACCAGCACATCGCACGCATGCAGCGCGGGCAACATGGCCGCACGATTGCTTTCAAATATTGCCTGCTCAGTGCGGGTCGGATAGTACTCGGAAGTCTCCGTGATGCGGTCAAACAGCTCTGAGCCGGTTTGATCGTAGAAGTATTTCGGTGAAAGTGTTTTCTGTCGACGCGACAATCCGCTGATCACAGTCGCCCGATCATCGTCAGTAGATCTCGCGAGTTGATGTATTAAGAGATTGGCTGGAGGATCGAGGTACTGTTTATTCCCGGCAATCGCATCCATGGCAGTTTTCCTTAAGATTTATCTCGTTGTGCGCCTCAGCCTCTGGCCAGGCGCGTAGCCCGGGTAAGGGTGATAGGACGAAGCTGTCCATTCCCAGGCGCAACCAAACAGGTCACGGATAATGCCACCGTCATCACGCTGGCCCACTGCCAGTGGATGCAGCGATTGATCGTGATAGAACATGACCACATGTCGATTGCTGGCTGGCGACATGTTCCCATTCCGCCTCACTGGGCAACTACACGCCAATCCACCGTGCAAAAGCGTCCGCTTCATAGAAGCTGAGATGAGTGACTGGCCAATGCTCGTCCAGCGCTTCAGTGCCGTGTAAAGTGCACGTCAGGAGGTCGCCATCACGCTCCAGCCATTACAACGGGTGTCGCCACTGCTGTGCTTGTACCGCAGACCAACCATCCGCCAACCACAGTTCCGGGCGTTGATAGCCGCCATCCAGCGGCCAGGGGTGCCTCGCGATAGATCGGCAGCAGTGGGTTGCAGTACAGGTTGTATTTGATATCAGTCAGCATCAATTCCTGATGCTGTTGCTCGTGATGCAGGCCCAGGGTGATTCGTTGATCAATAGTGGATCGGTTTTCGGCGGGGAGATCGAAAAGCAGTGCAGCAATGGCTTGATCAACACTGTGCCGATAGTAATAAACGGTATCGATGAGCGCACAGGTGTTCTGAGTGTTCCCGTACCCGGTGAAAGGGCAAGGTTACGTCCAGTTGACGTTCACTTGCTGATTCCATACCGGCCTCCCGTGTATATCCAGTTGCTCGCAACTGTATTGAAAGCACGCGCGTTTCACTCGTGTTATCGCAATACGTAAGTACTGTGCAAGTTGAACTGCACCGTAACCAAGAACGAGACCTGTCCATTCATGCGGTTGTTTGACCTGTTCTGTCTTTTATGCCGAGACAGGGCCTGTCAGGTTAATGGCGGTGGTGATCGTAGAAACTTAGACTCTATTAATGGCTCCTTCGCGGGGCCAGTAACGTAGTCTGTGAGACTTAGAGACCTCACAGATACTATAAAACTATAGTTCAGAGACTGAGATACAATTGCTTACAAATAGTTAATAGGGGGCGGTTCTCATTACTCGAACCTATGTTCTGAGATTTGCTCCCCGAACCCATGGCAGCCTTATGTGCGTTGCCAGACAGATCACGGCTCATCAGTGGCGGTGAAAGAGGGCTGACAATCAGATGAAGAGACTGTATTTAATCAGCACGTTTATCTTGCTGCTGGTCGTTGTTGCGGGCTGTCAGCAACCTCCAGTCATGGTGATCAAGGCGGGGCGGATGGGCGAGATAGCCTATCTGGCGCCGGAGAGCGAACCCACGGGCGTGGTGTTTCTATTCTCCGGTGCGGACGGTTGGAATGCCGATCTGGACGATGTGGCAGAGGCTTGGCAAAACAAAGGCGCAATTGTACTCAAGGTGCCACTCCCGGGCTATCTTGAGGCGTTGCGGGCCAGCGCAGATGGTTGTCATTATCTCATCAGCGAAATAGAAGACACGAGCAAGCGAATCCAGAAGACACTCGGCACCAGGCGTTATCACGCGCCCATCCTTGCGGGCACCGGCATGGGCGCAACTCTGGTCTATGGGGCACTGGCGCAGTCACCGGCCTCGACGGTTGAGGGTGCGTTCAGCAACGGTCTACCGACACGTCTCGATACTCGTGTACCCCTGTGCGCTGGAGCGCCGTCAACGCCGGCAACCGGTGGAGGGTTCACGTATTCACCCGTGACATCCCTCAATGGCTGGTGGCAGATGATGCCCAATGCCGGTCAGCTAAAACAGGCGCGGGCGTTTGCGAGCAAGGTCAACGGGGCCCGGTTAATCGACGAGCCGGAACCGCCTGACAGCACTATGGTCGAGCGTTTTGATCGTCTGTCAGAAGGTAAACTGGCGCCCCCGGACAATCTTGGGCAGGTGATTGCAAATTTGCCGCTCGTTGAACTGCCTGTCAAGAACGAGGGAACTCTCATGGCGGTGATCTGGTCTGGCGATGGTGGCTGGCGCGATCTGGACAAAACCATCGGCGAACGATTGCAAAGTGAAGGAATTCCCGTGGTTGGCGTCGACTCTCTCCGCTATTTTTGGCGCGATAGAACGCCTTTGGAAATCGGCTCTGACCTCGCCGTTATCCTGCGTCACTACCAGAAGGTGTGGAAGCGCCAGCACATTGTATTGATCGGGTATTCATTCGGCGCTGACGTGATGCCATTCGCTGTGAACAAGCTTCCCATGGATCTTCAAGACACTATCGTACGTATCTCGTTGCTCGGTTTGGCAAAAGAGACGGTGTTCGGCATCCACATTGCTGATCGGTTGTTGAATCGCGAGAGCGAGGACGAGCTGCCGGTGCTGCCTGAAGTGGCAAAGCTTGATCTGCAAAAGGTGCAGTGTTTCTACGGAGAAGAAGAAGAGGATACCGCCTGCACCGCCGCCGCGTTCGACCATGCCGAGCGAATCAAGACGAAAGGCGGGCACCATTTCGATGGGGATTACAATGCATTGGCAAAACGCATCCTGCGCAACGTCGAATAGCAGAGTGGAATAGCAGAGCCAAATAGAGGAATCGATGGTAAACATTCAGACATTGCACGCGCTGCGTGCCCCGCAGCCTTGTGATTGCCAACCGATCGGGTGGTTTGGACGTGGAGGAAGGTTGTGACAGCGCAGGCTTCCGTGTCTTTTCTCACCGTACGGCGGCGGTTTGATTTTCGCAGCATTGAGATTGGAAACTGGGTAACTCCCGAAGAGCGAGACAGGGCAGCTGGGCGCTTTTTCGGGGCCTTAAATGATTTGTTGGTTATCCTGAAGGGCCCCGAAGTGCTGATCTCTCTTCGGGGTTCACTGGGCCTTCAATACGGCATTGGCGGTACGCCCGGCGTAGCCGCACACTATATTCCCGCGACCCGGCAATTGGCGTTGGCGAAGAATGCCGGGGCAGGCAGCCTCGCCCATGAATGGTTTCACGCCTTCGA
This sequence comes from Marinobacter antarcticus, assembly GCF_011049865.1. GTDB lineage: Bacteria > Pseudomonadota > Gammaproteobacteria > Pseudomonadales > Oleiphilaceae > Marinobacter > Marinobacter antarcticus_A. The sequence continues at coordinate 51,393 of NZ_DRGY01000057.1, forward strand.
TCATTATATGGGAAGCAAGGCATTTATTAGCCCTGGCAAGCATGATTTTGCCTCCGTTGCCTGGTTGAATAACGCGAACTCCAAAGCGCATCCGCTCAATAAACGGTTGAGCAATTGCTTCCGGGCCATTTTTTTGAACGCAGAGGGTACCCAGCCCAGTGACCTGTTTCGCTGTTCGCAGCAGGCAGATCAACAACGAGATGTGTTGTATTACGCTCAGCCGGAAGAACTCTGTGCCCGGGCGTTTGAAGCGTTTGTGGAAGACAGCAAACCGAGTAACCGCTTCTTGGTGCGTGGCACACGCAACTCGGAAGAAGCGAAGGCGGGGCTGTACCCAAAAGGCCAGCAGCGGCACGATATTAACGATGCTTTCAGGCAGTACTTTTCGACGCTCGGCAAAGCCCTGTTCCGGGAGCAGGCTAAACATTCGACGCGCAGGAGTTAAGCCGTGAGTGGCAGTGTTTCTCTGAATCAGGGCTCCCCCTAAATGTAAGGTTGCGTGATGTTGGCACTGCTTATTTTCATCGTCACCCTGGTGTTGGTTATCTGGCAACCCAGAGGGCTTGGTATTGGCTGGAGTGCGTTGGCGGGTGCATTGGTCGCACTGCTGGTAGGCGTTGTGCATTGGGCGGACGTTGGTGTGGTGTGGAACATTGTCTGGGACGCCACTTTCACGTTTGTCGCGTTGATCATTATTTCTCTGATTCTGGACGAGGCCGGTTTTTTTGCCTGGGCGGCATTGCACGTTGCCCGTTGGGGGAATGGGCGAGGGCACCTGCTGTTCCCGATGATTGTCATGCTCGGGGCGGTCATTGCCGCGTTGTTTGCCAATGACGGTGCCGCACTGCTGTTAACGCCCATCGTGATTGCCATTCTGGGGCGGATGGACTTTTCTCCGGCGGCGGCCCTGGCCTTCATCATTGCGACAGGATTTATAGCCGACACCGCCAGCTTGCCTCTGGTTATTTCCAACCTGGTGAATATTGTCAGTGCCAATTACTTCAACATTGGTTTTGATCGTTACGCTCTGGTGATGGTGCCGGTAAACCTGGTTTCAATCGTCGTGACGCTGATCGTGCTTTGGGTGACTTTCGGGCGCAAAATCCCGAAGCGTTATCCCGTTGCAGAGCTTGATGCGCCGGCCTCGGCTCTGAAGGATCCTCTGGTATTCCGTGCGGCTTTTCCGTTACTGGCGGTGCTTCTTGTGGCCTACTTTGTGACGGCGCCGTTTCAAGTGCCGATCGCGTTTATAACGGGAACGGCCGCTTTGGTACTGGTGGTGATTGCCGGCCGTTGGTGGCGCGGAGGGAGTGGCGCCACGGTTTCCGTAACGTCAGCGTTGCGTAACGCGCCTTGGCAGATTGTGTTGTTCTCGATCGGGATGTACCTGGTGGTCTACGGACTGGGGAATGCAGGCCTGACCGATTATGGCGCGCAGGCGCTTCAATGGTTGGCGCAGCAGGGCAATCTGGTCGCAACGGTTGGAACCGGCTTTTTGTCTGCCTTGGCGGCATCTGTGATGAACAACCTGCCGTCAACGCTTGTCGGCGCACTCGCCATCGATCAAGCGCAGGTGTCCGCAGTCACCCGGGAGTTGATGATATACGCCAACGTTATCGGGAACGACCTCGGGCCTAAATTCACGCCCATTGGCAGCCTTGCCACGCTGTTGTGGCTGCACGTGCTGGCAGGGAAAGGCTACCGGATTGGTTGGGGGCAGTACATCAAGGTCGGGTTATTGATTACTCCGCCTGTTTTGTTGGCAACCCTTTTAGCATTGACGCTTTGGCTGCCTGTGGTATCCGCACATTGAAGTGGATGCGACCCACTGCCCCCGGATTGCAATCCTATGCTCTGGGGCGCTCTTCGAGATATCGCAACGCGTCGCGGCGAAGTGGCAGGCCCAGTGCGGCAACAAGGTTCCGGCGTTCATAGCCCAGGTCCGCAAGAACGTCATCCTTTTCAGCAAGCAGCGTGTTCGCCATGCGCCGGAAATGTTGGCGGCGGGCGTAGCTTTCCAGCAAGGAAAAAGAAGCCTGTCCGGTTGCCTGATGGTTCACTCTGAAGTTCAACATTGCCGTCACCTTTCGCTCGATGTACTGGTGCATAAACACTCGGTTGCTACGGCGACATAGCGCAACCCGTGTGACATGACTGTAGGGTGCTACTTCAGGTGTGTTCAATCAAACGAAAAGATTTTAAGATTGCATTCAGTTATTCTGAAGGCAACGCGTGAATCCCCCCCCATGGAGGTACAACAAATTGACAACGCCGCTGCTTGATAACGACGTGCTCAGAACCTTTGTGACGATTGCCGAATGCGGCACCTTTACCGCTGCCGCCAGGATTGTGCACCGAACGCCTTCAGCGCTGAGCATGCAAATCAAACAGCTGGAGCAAAAGCTGGGCAAGTGCTTGTTCATTCGGGAACCACGACGGGTTCGACTTACCACAGAGGGCGAGGCCCTGCTGGATTACAGCCGGCGATTGTTGCAGCTGAATGAGGAAGCTATCCAATACTTTCTTGCGCCAACGCTGGAAGGCAAGGTTGGCATTGGTACGTCGGATGATATTGGCACCCGTATTCTGCCCGAAGTGCTCTCACAGTTTGCGCGCTCGTATCCAGCGGTTCTGGTCAATGTGGTGGTGGGTTCCAGCAAACAGAATCTGGAGCGGCTGGATGCAGGGGAACTCGACATGGTGCTGGTTACCGTGTCAGACGAAGTTCGGGAGATTCGCGGAGAAGTTGTGCATGAGGAGCCGCTGGTCTGGGCCGGGCATGAAGAATCGTCGGCGTTTCTGCGTTCGCCCGTGCCTCTTGCGGTAGCGCACGAGGGGTGTGCGTGGCGACGGATGACGCTGCGAGCTCTGGACCGGTTGGGAACGCCCTATCGGATTGCCTACACCTGTGAGAATTGCTCCGGGCAAGAAGCGGCCTTGATGGCAGATCTTGCCATTGCGCCTTTTCCCCGCAGCCTCGTGCAGGCGCCACTGAAAGAAATTACCAACCCGAATTTGCCGGAGATTGGTTCCTACCAGTTGGCACTGGTTCGCCGCGGTTCCAATCCGGTAAATGATGCATTGGCCTCCCATGTGAAAGACGCTTTCGTGAATCGGCAATAGCAACTCAGTCGAGATGCTCGCCCGCATCGCTCAAAAAGTGTTGGGGCAACTGATCAAAGAAAAGATCAATCAGGCGTGTTGCCTGCGATTGCAGGTCGAACTTGTCCGGGAGCAACAGCCACAGGTAAACCACGCCCGTTATCTGAACGTGCAGGTGAGTGATGGCGCTGTCGACGTCCAGGTTGGCCGGCATCAGTTTTGTTGCTATTGCCTCGTTAAAAGCGGCTCGTATTCGGTCCGAGCTGATCAGGACGTTGTCGCGGAGCAGGGTGCCAATGGGTTCATTCTGCTCCGTCATTTCGCATTTCTGAAACACAATCTCATAAACACGCCGGCGTCTGGGATCCCGTTCCAGTTCGCGAACAACGTACAGGATGGACTCTCGCAGGCGGGCCAGCGGGTCCGATTCGCTGGACGCCTCCATCACCATGCCAAGCTGCCCCAATTCCACCGCCTGACGATCAAGCATCGCTTTAAATATGCTTTGCTTATTCTTGAAATGCCAATAAAAAGCACCGCGTGTAAGATTTGCCTGCTGCGCAATTTCATTCAGTGATGTTTGTGCGACGCCTTCTCGATGAAACACGATTTCGGCGGCATCGATGAGCTGTTCTCGCGTTCGTTGAGCGTCCTCTTTAGTTCGGCGCGCCATCTGAGAGGTCCTCTTTATAGGTATTTTCACACGATGTTATCACTTTTATACATTCATGAATGTATGTATAGTTCCGGCACCTAATTCATGGTTTGAAGTGATGGATGAAGATGATGAACATTCGACACGGTTTTGCGAGTTGCCTGTTAATGCCCGTTGCCGCAATGAGTCTGGCCGGCTCTGTGCAAGCGGCAACGGATAAGCCGGGGGCCGAGCCCGGTGAGTGGTCAGTCGGCCTGGGTATTGGTGGTGGCTGGTCTCCGGAGATCTTGACGGGCTGCGTGTGCGCAGTTACTTGCGCTATCGGGGCAAAATAACGGATCGCCTACGCTTTGCAGTTGGCCCGGGAGCCTCCTGGGGCAATGACCGCTGGAATCAGGCACTGTTTGACGTTTCCGCTGCGGACTCGACGCGTTCAGGCATTCGTCGGTACCGCGCCGAGGGGGATTATATCCGGGGCAGCCTGAACGGCCGTCTGACCTACCTTGTAACGCGTCATTTCAGTGTGTCGACCGTAGCGCGTTACAGCCGTTTGTTCGGTGATGCAGCCGACAGCCCTGTTGTTCAAGACGTAGGCGATGCCAATCAGTGGCACGGAAGCCTGGCGATTAATTACCAATTCTGACAATTGGCTGATACGCCTTCCTTCAGATAATCAGAATACAAGGAACAGATAACAATGATTCGTTTGTTTTCCGGGAACACGTCGCTTGTTTCGGTGGTAATGGCCGCCTTGTTGTTAGTGGGCTGCACTGACGAAAGCAGTGAAAAAAACACCCGAGCCGAACCACCTGCAAGGCCAGCAGCAATTCAGACGATTGCCGGAGGCGCCGTTGGCGGGGTGAGTTTCAACGGCGTTGTTCGCTCAGCGCAGAGGGCAGAGTTGGCTTTTCGTGTTTCCGGAAAACTGGTGAGTATGAAGGTGAGTGAGGGCGACAGGATTCGGGAAGGACAGGTGCTGGCAAAACTTGAGCAGGAAGAGTTTCTCAGAGCCGTAAATTCAGCCGGGGTAGAGTTTGAAAAGGCCCAGGCCGATTATGATCGCGGCGCGCAGATTTTCAAATCGACCCAGGCCATCGCAAAAAGCGATCTGGAGAAATTGAAAACGAACCGGGATCTGGCCCGCAATCGACTGTCCAACGCCCGGCAGGATCTCGATGACACCTCCCTCCGTGCACCTTTTGGCGGCGTTATTGCGAAAAAAACCGTCAATAACTTCCGCAATGTGGATTCCGGTCAGGCTATTTATGTGCTTCACGATCTTGGCGATCTTGGCGATCTTGGCGATCTTGAAGTGGTGGTCGATGTTCCCGGCAAACTGTTCCTGTCGCCAACCGGGCAAACGGAAGCCTTTGCCATGGTTGAGAATGGCAGCGGCGTGCGCTTGCCCGTGGTGTACAAAAGCTATTCGTCGGAATCGGATTCGCTGTCCCAGACGTATCGCGTGGTGCTTAAGTTCACCAATCTCAACGGTCAGAACGTGTTGCCTGGCATGAACGCCCGGATATACCCGGTCGAAGACGGTGTCGTTGGCGAAACTGTTATTCAGGTGCCGATTCAGGCGATTGTGCCCACCAACACCGGTGATGAATTTGTCTGGCTGGTCGGCAATGACGGCGCTGTTGAAAAACGCGTGGTCAAGATCGGTCAGTTGGTTAACGATCGGGTGATTGTGAAAGAAGGGCTGACGGCCGGCGATCAGATTGTTGTTGCGGGCGTAAGCGCGCTCACGGAGGGCGTAAAAGTTCGACCGCTCAAGGCCAAGGGGCAGAAGTAATGAATATTGCCGCGTACGCCATTCAAAAACGAACCAGCGTGTGGGTCATCATATGTTTGATTCTGCTGGGCGGTTATCTGAGTTACACCCATCTGGGACGTTTTGAAGACCCGGAATTCACGATACGAAAAGCGGTGATCACCACCTCCTATGAGGGCGCAAGCGCTCAGGACGTGGCGGATGAGATAACCGATCCCCTCGAAGCTGCCGTGCAGTCCATGCAGGAAGTAAAAGAGGTGAAGTCGGTCTCCAAACAAGGGCGTTCGGAGGTGAACGTTGAGATTGAGCTGGCCTTTTCCCGGACTAAGGCCGAGCTGGAGCAGGTCTGGGACAAGTTACGACGAAAAGTAAACGATGCCCAGAGGTCGCTGCCTTCGGGCGCCGGGCCCTCGGTCGTGAATGATGATTTTTCCGATGTTTATGCCTTGTTCTATGCCATTACCGCGCCGGGATACAGCAACAAGCAGCTGCACAACTACGCTGATTTTCTGAGCAAAGAGCTTGCCCTGGTGGAGGGCGTTGCGAAAACCACACTGATCGGCCAGCGCGAAGACCGTATTTACATCGAGATTTCCAGTGAACGTCTGGAGAACCTGGGTGTTACCGCAGAGCAGGTGTATCGGGTATTGAAAAAGCAGAACAGCATCACCGTGGCGGGGGATGTGAAGGCCGGTTCTATGCGATTTCCGGTGATTCCCCGGAGCGCAGTGGGTAGCTTTGATCAGTTAAAAAATCTGCCGCTGGGCATAGGGAGCGACGGGCAAACCGTCAAGCTTGAAAACGTTGCCAACGTTGAACGCGGCTATCAGGAGCCACCGCCGTTCCTGATGGAGTACGACGGCGAGCGGGCTATTGGTCTGGGCATCTCCAATATATCTGGAGGCAACGTTGTCGAGATGGGCGACGCCGTTAAGGCCCGGCTGGCGCAGCTGGACGATCAGCGGCCCGTTGGCGTCATGCTTAACCCGGTGTCTATACAATCGGACTCGGTGCGGGCGTCGGTGTCCGATTTCATCAGTAACCTGGCGGCAGCGGTTGTTATTGTTTTCATCGTTCTGCTGGCGTTTATCGGCCTACGGTCTGGCGTCATTATCGGTTTCGTTCTTCTGCTCACGGTCGCCGGTACCCTGATCATCATGCTGATGGACAATATTGCCATGCAGCGAGTGTCGCTGGGGGCGTTGATTATTGCGCTGGGCATGCTTGTTGATAATGCGATTGTTGTAACCGACGGCATTCTCGTGAAACTCAGAAACGGCGAGGATCGGTATCAGCCGGTTCTCGACGTTGTGCAGTCAACAAAATGGCCTCTGCTGGGCGGAACGCTGGTGGGTATTCTTGCGTTCAGCGCGATCGGCCTGTCCCCCAGCGACATGGGCGAATACGCCGGCTCGTTGTTCTGGGTGATTCTCTACTCAATGGCGCTGAGTTGGATTTTTTCAGTGACCGTTATTCCGATGCTGTGCTATCAGTTTTTGACGGTAAAGCTGACCGACAAGCCAGAATCAGAGGGCGCGATTCTGCGTAAGTATCGCGGTTTGCTGCACTGGGTACTGACCTATCGAAAGACAACCGGAGCCGTGTTGATTGCTTTGTTTGTCGCCGGCATTGCGGGCGCTGGTCTGGTGCCCCCGGGCTTTATGCCCGATTCGCAGCGGCCGCAGTTCGTGGTGGACGTCTACCTGCCTCAAGGCTCAGACATATCACACACCGCAAAGGTGCTCAGTGAGATTGCGGGCGACGTAGCGGCCGAAGACGGCGTAACGAACGTCACTTCTTTTATCGGGGGCGGCGGTTTACGATTCATGCTTACCTACTCGCCAGAACCGCGAAACCCATCCTATGGGCAGTTGCTTGTCGACGTTGACGATGAAAGCCGGATTTCCTCGCTGATAAACGACCTGCAGGCTGAGTTAACGGCTCGCCACTCTGAGGCATCCATCAAGGCCTGGAAATTCATGCTGGGCCGCGGTGGCGGCAAGAAGATAGAAGCAGGGTTCAGTGGCCCCGACTCAGCGGTGCTGCGCCAGCTTGCCGAACGTGCCAAAACCGCGATGGCCAATGAGGCAGGCCTCATAGCGGTACAGGACGACTGGCGTCAGCAGGTGCCGGTGCTGGTGCCCACCTACAACCACGCGCTGCTGCAAAAATTGGGGCTGACCAGTGTCGAGGTCAACCAGGCTATTGCACAGACCCTGAGCGGGCGCACAGTGGGCCAGTATCGTGAAGACGACGATCTTATTCCTCTGGTTGTGCGGGCGCCCATGGATGAACGGAGCCGTGAGCGGGTGATAGAAAGTATCAAGGTTTACAGCGAAAAGCTTGGCGAATCGGTTCCGGTCAGTGAGCTCACTCAGACCGTCACGGTGGCGTGGGAGGACGCAATGATCCGCCGGGTCGATCGACAACCGACCATCATGGTGCAATCGGATCCGGCGCCCGACGTGCCCACAACGGAGGCGTTTAACTCGATACGATCAACAATTGAATCAATTGAACGACCTCCCGGCTATGAGCTGACCTGGTACGGCGAATACAAGTCGTCAAATGATGCCAACGCCGGGCTCGCGGTTTCCGCCCCTTACGGGTTTGCGGCAATGATTCTGGTGGTGGTGTTCATGTTCAACGCACTTCGGCAACCGTTGGTGATCTGGTTGACGGTTCCTTTTGCGGTTGTTGGCGTCGTGATAGGACTGGCGTCATTCCAGGCGGCTTTTGAGTTCATGGCGATTCTCGGTTTTCTGAGCCTCATCGGCATGATGGTCAAAAACGCGATTGTACTCGTAGATCAGGCAGACAATGACATACGAATGGGTATTGAACCCTTTGATGCCGTAGTGCATGCGTCGATCAGTCGCGCGAGGCCCGTTGTGCTGGGCGCTTTGACCACCATTCTGGGGGTTGCCCCGTTATTGATGGACCCGTTCTTCAAAAGTATGGCTGTCACCATCATGTTCGGTTTGCTGTTCGCGACGGCACTGACGCTGGTCGTTATTCCGCTCCTGTATTCCGTGTTGTTCAGAATCCGGAGCCCTGAATTGAAGCCGTAAAAGAGGAGACTCGCCCGTGCCAGAAGGCCCCGAAATACGCCGTATGGTTGATGATATAGATTCCGCTGTAGGGCAACAGAAAGCGCATCAGGTGTTTTTCGCCTTTGATCGGTTCAAGAGCTTTGAGTCTGCCCTGTCTGGGCGCCAGGTAACGTCGGTCGAGGCGCGAGGGAAGGCGGTGTTGGTGTTTTTCTCCGCCCAGGGCAACGATGGCCCTTGGTGCGTTTACAGCCACAACCAGCTTTATGGCCAGTGGCGAATTGGCAAGCCGGGTTCGGAGCAGCGCACGAACCGCCAGCTAAGATTCGCGATCATTGGCCCCGAGAAAGCGGCGCGCCTTTACAGCGCTTCTGACATTCGCCTGGTGCGCCCGGACAAACTTGATGAAGTGGATTATCTCGCCCGATTGGGGCCTGATCCGGTTAACCAGAAGGTTTCAGAAAAAGCGCTGATAGCCCTTTTTGAGGACAAGCGCTTTCGTGGCCGCGGCCTGGGTGGCCTGTTGCTTGACCAGGGTTTTGTCGCCGGCGTGGGCAACTATCTGCGCTCGGAAATTCTCTTTGAAGCGGGTATTGCACCGTCTACGCGACCGCGGGATCTCGACTCAGACGCTCGCAAACGACTGGCCTCTGCCATCCTGAAGCTGATTGAGCGTACCTATCGCCTGAAAGGCATCACCAACGATCCCGAACGGGCAACACGATTGAAGCGCGAAGGCTGGAGCTATGCAAAAAGGCGACACATGGTATTTAATCGTGAGTCCGATGCCTGCCACTTGTGTGGCACGTTGATCGTAAAAACCAATGTCAGCAGCCGGCGCCTTTATTATTGCCCGCGCTGTCAGAGTTCAGAACGCTGACATCACCGGAGCGCGCCAGTGAGCTCAGCAACTGCATCTAAAACAGAAACCAGTGCGTATTGCCTTTGAGTATTCATTTTGTTTACGCTAAGGAATAAGCAATGAAAAACACTTTAAATCTGAAAACGTTGATGGCCTCTGTTGTTTTTGTAGCAGGTACCAGTCTTGGCGGCTATGCCGTTGCCGGTGACAACCCGATGGTGGGTGGCGCAGAAATGTTCCCGGACAAGACGGTTGTTGAGAATGCATCCCAGGCTAAAAACCTCACCACGCTGGTTGCGGCTGTAAAAGCTGCAGGTCTGGCAGAGACGCTTTCAGGCAAAGGACCTTTCACTGTATTTGCACCAACGAACGCAGCCTTTGAAAAATTGCCTGCAGGCACGGTTGAATCGCTGCTCAAGCCTGAAAACAAGGCAAAGCTGCAGGCCATTCTGACGTACCACGTGGTGCCCGCCAAGGCGACATCAATGGCGGCCATGAAGATGGTTGAAGACGATGGTGGAATGCATGCCGCACCCACTGTTCAGGGTGGCGAACTCATGCTCAGCACCAAAGACGGCAAGCTGATGGTCGAAGACGGCCAAGGTAATGTAGCAACGGTTATTCAAGCCGATGTTATGCAATCCAACGGCGTTGTGCACGTCATCGATACGGTGCTCATGCCAGGCATGTAATGTTCTAAGCAATAGGTTTAAGCAGTACGTTTAAAAGCGGCCCTTCGGGGCCGTTTTTGGTTTCTTAATGAAAAGACGCAGCACAATAATGCGGCCATAGTGCGTTTGCCGTTGGCGTTGCGTACACTTGAATCATGATACTCATTACCTTGCTCATCTTTACAGCGGCCATAGCGGTGGCGACCTTTTTGCCCCTTTGGCAAAACCCTCACTGGAGCGTTCGGAGCTTCGATTTCCCGCGCTTGCAGATCGCGACGCTGGCCGCCGTGTTGATCATTATCCAGCTGCTGTTCCTCGACCTGGCCCAACCGGTTAGCTGGCTGTTGGTTTTTGTGGCTGCGCTCTCATTGGCCGCGCAGCTCTGGTGGATTCTGCCGTACACCGCGATCTGGCCCAGCGAGGTCAAAAATGCCCCGATGAAAAGCCCGGAACGGACATTGGCGATACTGACGTCCAACGTACTCACGCCCAATCGTAACGCCCCGGCACTGTTGAAACTTGTACAAGAGCACCAGCCGGATATTCTGGTAACGCTGGAATCGGATCAATGGTGGGAAGACCAGCTGGCGGTGTTGGAAGGCGAAATGCCATACACCATCAAGTGCCCACTCGATAACCTTTACGGCATGCATGTTTTCTCCAGGTTGCCATTGCATGAGTCTGAGGTGTGTTTTCTGATCGAAGAAAAAGTGCCGTCCATGCACGCGCTGGTTGAGCTGCGATCAGGCGACAAGGTACGGATTCACTTTATACATCCGGCCCCGCCGAGCCCCACGGAAAACGACGAATCAACGGAGCGGGATGTAGAATTAGTGATTGTCGGGCGCAGTGTCGCCGACAGTGACGAACCGGTGATCGTAACCGGCGATCTGAATGACGTAGCCTGGTCACCGACCACTCGGCTCTTTCGGAAAATCAGTGGTTTACTGGACCCAAGGGTAGGGCGCGGCTTTTTCAGTACCTTCCACGCAGACTATCGATTGTTACGATGGCCACTTGATCACTTATTTCATAGCCGTCACTTTACCCTTGCCTCTATTACGCGTTTGCCCTCAATCGGATCGGATCATTTTCCGTTGCTGACCCGCGTTGTGCTCGCCCCGACTTATGGAAAGGATCAGGAGCCGCTAGACGATGACAGCGATGATCGCAGCCGCGCACGGGAGCTAGCACAGGAAAAGGGCGCCAGCAAACAGGATGTGCCGCATCCGGGCGAGTAGCCGTGTCAGTCACGGCTTACCCAATATTCGGATCATTCTTAAAGGTATCGTCTCCTCTGGCATCCAGGTAATGCATCCAGAGCATCCGGGCTGCAACACCGCGCTTTTTAGAAGATTTATCCTGTGCTTTATTGAACACTGTTTTTCTTTGCATTAATACGGCAGCGATCCTGAAGGAGCCACCCCATGAAAAAACACAGTCTGCTTGCGCTTGCCATTGCGACGACGCCTTTGATGGCCCATGCGGAGGTTACAACCGCAACGCTATATCCGTCCCATGCGGAGCTCACCTGGGAGGAAAGTGCGAAGGTAACGTTTGGCCCCGGAACCTTTGAGATAGCGGGGTTGCCTGTCAGTCTTCAGGATCAGAGTTTGCAGGTTGTGCTTGAAGGTATCGCCGGTTCACAGGTTGAGCAGGTTCAGATCAGCCGCGTGGAGCAAGCTGAATTCGTGGCGGGAGAAACCCGGCGAATCCGCGATGAGCTGACGGCGGTGACACAGAGGATTCAGGAACGCGAAGATTCAATCCGGGCCTGGAACCAGCAGGTTACGCTTATGAGCAAGGCGGCCGAGTCGCCCCATGAACTCTCGGCGTCAGAACTGAACGATATGGCCGCTGCACTGAAGAACACAACACAGAGCGCGCTGTCTGAGATACGGGCGATTCGCGCAAAAATGACCGACGATATTGCGTTGAGAGACCGTTTGATGCGCGAGCTGTCCCAGGTTAAACAGGGCGCAAGGGCCACCAAAACCGTGCGTGTGCGTTATCTGGTGCCCCAAAACGGCGAACTGCAGGTGAACCTGAAATTCCAGACCCCGGAAGCCAGTTGGCAGAGTGAATACAACGCCCGCCTGAAGACAGAACGTGAAGGAAAGCCCGGCGGCGAGATGATGCTCGAACAACTGGCTGTTGTGCAGCAATCAACCGGAACTGATTGGGAGGGGGTAGAGCTGAGGCTTGCCACCGCTAACGCCCGACAGGGAACCGCGATGCCGCCGCTCTACTCCTGGGTTGTCAGCCCCGAAGCGCCTCAGGCCTATCGCTCAAAGTCATCTTCACCCATGGCCGAGATGCAGATGGAGTCGGCTAAGCAGGCCGGGGCCGTTGTCGAGCGCAAAAGTACGTTTACGCAGAGCTACAGGGTGCCGCGGCCGGTGGATATTCCCAGTGGCGCATCGGGCCAGCGGCTGACGGTTGCACAGCACAAAATACCGGTTGAGGTGGCCACCTGGGCTGCGCCCGTCATGGACACAACGGGTTACCTGCACGCTACGGGCACGTTCAAAGCTGACGCGCCCATACCTGCAGGCCGCGTAACCTTGTATCGGGATGGTCAAAGCGTGGGTGAAAGCCAACTGCAAGAGCTGACAGACGGCGAGGAGCTTGGCCTCGGATTCGGGGTGGATGAAGGCATCCGGATTGCGGTGGTCAATGAGCTGGAGCGCACTGGCGAAGAGGGCGTCTGGAACAGTGAGAACGTTCAGCGCCGACAAAACCGCTTCGAGATTACGAATCATCACTCAAAGGCCGTACAGGTTCGGATGTTTGATCGACTTCCGGTGTCCCAGAAAGATATCCTGACGGTTAAACCCCTGAAAATCAGCGAGCCGGTTGAGCGGGATGTGGATGACAAAAAAGGCGTGTTGGCCTGGAATCGCGACGTGCCGGCCGGGGAAACTGTCACGATAGAATCGGGGTTTGAAGTGCGGGTTCCGGAAGGTACGGAGCTGCCAAGGCTTTAAAAGGCGTTGGCAGGGCTTTAGCCGTTAGTGCGCAGGCGTTCGCGTAGCAGTTCAAGACGCCTCCGTATTTCTTCACTGCGCTGCTGCTCGTTCTCCGCAGGCTCAGATGACCGGGCTGACCGATCGGTGATATCCGGCACGGGGGTTTGCGGCTCGGCCTCTGGCAGGATGTTATCGGCGTCGGATGAGAAGGTCATTCCGGATTGATCATCCGCCTCCGGAAAATACAGATTTTCCAGTTTCCCCCCGCGTTCAAGAATAACGCGATGGGGGTGAACCGATCGCAGTTTGGCATTGCCAGGCAATTCATCGCCCACCATGAATACGTCGGTTTGACGTTTTTCATCTTCGATCAGGGCGCTGCCCGGAAAATCACCGCTGGCTGCGAGAACACCACGGAGGAAAATCCGCAGGTTGGTCTCGGGTAAATCCTCGGTACTTTCCAGAGTCTTGGCGCCCGTTTTTGGCGCTGAGCCAAAAAATTCAAAGGCCACCAGCGGCTCTGAGGGAACGCTGGGCTTTTTGGCAAGCTGCTGCGCAGAGGTTCCACCACTCTCATTGGCTTGCACGCGTTGGGCCTGCCAAACGCTGTAGCCCTGCCAGGACGTCACGAGCACCATGGCAAGGCCTGTAATAACAGCCAGAATGAGGGGAATCCTTCGGTTGGTAGAAAGCATTAATAATCCTGAATACAAGTTCGCCAGTCGCCTCAACCGTCAGAGAGTTTTCGAGAGTTTTCGAAAGGGGCTATATGAGAACCCGGGCAAGAATCCACGAAAGACCCCAAGGTTATCAGACTGACACCTTCCATAGGCAGTATAGTGTACAGAGTTATTCAGCAGGCCTATATCCTGTGATAGCCTTTCTATCGATTGCATGACAAGAACGAGGACAACCTTGACCACAGAAACAGAACTTCAGCCGCAGGATGCTCCGCTGGGTCGTCTTCCCTTCACCTTTGCCAAGCGCAACGGCGTTATTCTGACCCGCTCAGAAGAGGGCAACCCGGTTATTCTGGTCAGGCCGGGCGCACCCCATTCGGCACTGGCTGAGGCAAATCGTATCAGCGGCGGCCGAGCGCGTTTTACCACCATTGATCCCGGCCATTTCGATCAGGCGCTGAATGCCGCCTATCAGAATGATTCTGCCGAAGCCATGCAGATGGTTGAAGGCATTGGCGACGATATGGATCTGGCCTCGCTCGCCGATTCCGTACCGGAAACGGAAGATCTGTTGGAGCAGGAAGACGACGCCCCGATCATTCGTTTGATCAACGCTATCCTGACCGAGGCGGTCAAAAGCAGCGCCTCCGATGTGCACATAGAAACCTATGAGAAACATCTGATCGTGCGGTTTCGCGTTGACGGTGTGTTGCGCGAAGTGGTGCAGCCCAAGCGGGCGTTGGCACCGTTGCTGGTTTCACGGATCAAGGTTATGGCAAAACTGGACATTGCCGAAAAACGCGTGCCGCAGGACGGGCGAATTGCGCTTCGAGTGGCCGGCCGTGAGGTGGATATTCGTGTCTCTACCATGCCGTCATCCGCCGGAGAGCGGGTAGTGCTGCGTTTGCTGGACAAACAGGCGGGCGCAATACGCCTCGAATCGCTCGGTATGGCATCAGACGATCTTAAAATCCTGCGCCGGCTCATACACCGGCCTTACGGTATATTGCTTGTTACCGGGCCTACGGGGTCGGGTAAGTCCACAACGCTGTACGCGTCATTGCAGGAAATAAACGATCGCAGCCGGAACATTCTTACGGTTGAAGATCCTATCGAGTACAACCTGCCGGGCATTGGTCAAACCCAGGTAAATCCGAAGGTTGAGATGACGTTTGCGCGCGGCTTGCGAGCCATTTTGCGCCAGGATCCCGATGTGGTGATGATCGGTGAAATCCGAGATCTGGAAACCGCCGAGATTGCCGTTCAGGCGAGTCTGACCGGCCACCTTGTGCTGTCTACGTTGCACACCAATACCGCAGTGGGCGCCATTACGCGGCTTATGGATATGGGCATTGAGCCCTTTTTGATCTCCTCAAGCCTGGTGGGCATTGTGGCCCAGCGCCTTGTGCGAGTGTTGTGTAAAGAATGCCGCGAACCCTACACCCCCACGGAAGAGCACTGTGAATTCTTGCAGCAGGAATTTGCCAACCCGCCAACGGTGTACAGAGCGAAAGGATGTGATCACTGCAACTATTTGGGGTACCGCGGACGTATAGGTATCTATGAGGTGGTCGAAGTAACCGAGGAGGTCAGTGCGTTGATTCACAAGCGTGCAGGTGAGCTGGATCTGGAGCGCGAAGCCCGGCGTAAAGGCCCGAGCATTCACGCCGACGGCGTCAGGAAAATACTCGAAGGCGTCACCACGCTGGAAGAGGTGCTTCGCGTGACGCATCGGGGCCAATAACCTATGCCTGCTTATGAATACAAAGCCCTTGATGCCCGGGGCAAACAAAAACAGGGCGTAGTGGAGGCAGACGCGCCCCGCGCCGTGCGTCAACAGCTGCGAGAAAAAGGCCTGACGCCGCTGGCCGTTGAACCGGCCGTGCAGAAACGAACACCCAGCAACCCGCTGAGCGGCGGCGGTTCGCTGGCAGCCGCTGATCTTGCGTTGATTACGCGGCAACTGGCAACGTTGATTCAGTCGGGTATTCCCATCGAGCAGGCGCTTTCAGCAACCGCCCAACAAACTGCCAAGCCTCGTACGCGCAGTATGTTGATCGCCATTCGGGCGAAGGTTATGGAAGGTTACACGCTGGCGGATAGTCTGGGCGAGTTCCCCAAAGCGTTTCCACGGCTCTACCGTTCAACCGTTGCGGCAGGCGAGCATGCAGGGCACCTCGACCTGGTTCTGAACCGGTTGGCCGACTACACCGAGAGCCGGCAGGAGTCGCGCCAGAAGATTCAGCTGGCCGCTATTTATCCTATTATTCTCAGTTTTGTGGCCATTGCCATTGTGGTGTTCCTGCTGACGTACGTTGTGCCGGACATCATTGAGGTGTTTGTGAAGCAGGGCCAGGAGTTGCCTGTGCTTACCCAGGCAATGTTGGCGATGTCGACGTTTCTGTCCAGTTACGGTATCTACCTTCTTATTCTGGTGATCGCGGGTTCAATGGCCTTTCGCTACGCACTCACCAAGCCGGCGATACGGATGCGTTTTCATAAACGTTTGCTGCACCTGCCGTTGTTTTCAGGAATGGTTCGGGGTGTAAACACGGCCCGATACGCCAGTACGCTAAGCATACTGACAACCAGCGGCGTGCCGTTGGTTGATGCCATGAGAATTGCCGGCGAGGTACTGTCCAATGATTATTTACGTCAGGAATTAAAGGAAGCCGCTCGTAAAGTCAGTGAGGGTGGTTCCCTGCACCGGGCGCTGGATCAGTCCGGTTACTTTCCGCCGATGATGTTGCACATGATCGCCAGTGGAGAAACCAGCGGAGAGCTGGACAGCATGCTGGAACGCACCGCAAGGATGCAGGAAAACACGTTACAAGCAAAAATAGCCGCCATCGTCGGGCTTTTTGAGCCCATGATGCTGCTGATCATGGGCGTTGTTGTACTGATCATTGTGATGGCCATCATGCTGCCCATACTGAACATGAGCAATCTGGTCGGTTAGGATGTGCTGGCAACAGCTGTTCAAGCCGTCTTTCAAACCAACTCTTCAAGCCAACTTTTAATGCCAACTTTAAAACCAACAACGAGTGACATAATGACGATGAGACACCATAACAAGCCAGAATCGAGCCGGGGCTTTACCCTTATTGAAATCATGGTCGTCATGGTCATTCTTGGCCTGCTGGTGGCCATAGTGGCGCCGAACATCATGGGCCGGAGTGATCAGGCCAAGGTAACCATCGCCGAAACCCAGCTCACCAATATTTCCAAGGCGCTGGATATCTATCGGCTGGACAACAGTCATTATCCCTCCACCCAGCAGGGCCTGGAGGCGCTAAAATCCCGCCCGACCGGCAGCCCTGAACCGAAGAACTGGAACCCTGACGGGTATATGAAAAGCATCCCGCAAGATCCCTGGGGTGGCGACTTCCAGTATGTAAGCCCGGGCGCAGAGGGTGCTTATGACTTGTATTCCTACGGCTCCGATGGCCAGGAAGGTGGCGATGGCGATGCGTCGGATATCAGTATCTGGAAAATCGGCAACTGATTGGTGATACATCGGGTATCCGCAAATCGCAGCCGCGGTTTTACGCTGATAGAGATACTGGTTGTTCTGGTTTTGATCGGGCTACTGGCGTCTCTTGCGGTTTTCACTATGGGTGGGAACTCGCAGCAGCGGGAGCTTCAAAACGAGGTGCGAGAACTGTATTTGCTCATGCAGACGGTATCGGATCAGGCGGTGCTTAACAATCTGGAAATAGGGCTGTTGTTTGAAAAAAACGGGTATGGTTTTGTCGCCTTTCAGGATGAAACCGGCGATTGGAAAGCGTCAGGTGAGCGCATATTCCGCGTCAGATCCTTTCCCGAGTGGTTGGTTGTTACGCAATTTATTGAAAATGATGCGCCCCGCCTGGCGTCTGCCGAGGACAAACTCAGACCGGATGTGGTGTTTTTCTCCAGCGGCGAGACCACGCCTTTTGAACTGGAATTTACAGTGGGCAGCGAAACGGACTATACGCAGATTCTGGCGTCAGATGGGATATCCCCTATCAAGTGGCGCCAACCCGGTGATGAGGATGAGGTTGAGTGATACCCCATAGAGCCCTGAAATCGGGAAGGTCAGCAAAAGGTTTCACGCTCATCGAAGTGATGGTTGCCTTGCTGGTGTTCGGATTAATTGCGACCGCCGCCGCAAACGTCAGCAGCCAATATATATCCAGTTATGAACGCATCCGCGATAAAACCCTTGCGGGTTGGTTGGCAGATAACCGCATCAATGAAATCCGCTTGGAGGAAAACCTGCCGGGCATTTCCGAGAACGCAAAAGACAGGGAGTATGGCCCGTACCGATGGCAAGTGACGACCAGGGTGCTGGCGACGGCCGAACCTAAAATGCGGCGCGTGGAAGTCGAAGTGGCCCTGTATCGTGATGGCCGAACTCAGCCCTATCCAGTGCACACGCTGGCGGCTTTTGTGGGTACACAATGAGTGACCAGCGGGGCTTTACGCTACTTGAGGTGTTGGTGGCAATAACCATCACAGCCATCATTGGTATTGGCGTTTGGCAGGTGCTGAATGGCGTGATTCTTTCTCGCGACAGGGTGGATGATGTTGCTGAAAATTTTGATGGCCTGCAACGGGCGATGTTGCTTTTGGAGCGGGACATTACCCAGATAGTGAACCGGCCAACTCGGGATATCTATGGCGACTTCAAGCCGGCATTGACCAGTCGTGAAGACGATTTTGCCTTGATGCTCACCCGGCAAGGCTGGCGTAACCCTCTGGGGATCCGGCGCAGTGGCCTGCAGCGTGTGGGTTGGGAATACACCGGCAGCGAACTGCGAAGACGCTATTGGCCAACGGTGGATCAAGGCCAGGAAGACAACAGTCAGGATTTATTGCTGCTTGAGGGTGTCACAGCGTTTGATCTGCGGTTCCTCAATGAACAAAACAGTTGGGAACCTGAGTGGCCGCCCGACGACGCCATGGCGGCGCTGACGCCGGGCAGTCGCCCCGACATTGCGTTTCCCCGGGGTATCGAAATCACGTTGAAGCACGAACGGTTCGGTGAGATTGTACGAACGTTTGTGCTGCCAGACTTTGATCCGTCGGGCGCACAAGGCCAGGTCGATCAACTGAACAGCGGTCGCAGCGAAGCCGAAGAAGCAGGTGCTGCGGCACAGGATACGAATTCGGATAATCCTGGGCAGGGGGGCTGAGTCGGTATGATCATTAACGCCCATGGTTCTTGGCCGGCAAAACAACAGGGTGTTGCGCTGATTATGGTGCTGCTCGCCATGGCGCTGGTGGTTATGCTGGCCTCCGGTATGACTCAGCAGCAAAGTATCCGGGTGTTCAAAGCCGGGCACTATCTGGCTCAGCAGCAGGGGCAAAGCATTGCGTTGGGCGCAGAGGCGTTTGCGCGCCAGATTCTGATTCGGGATTTTGAAGAAGATAAAGAACAAAATCTGATGGTCGACAGCCTTGACGAATTCTGGGCGATGAACGCAGCGATTTTACCTCTGGACGAGAACGGCGTCGCAGAGGTGCAAATAGACGATCTGGGTGGGCGGATAAATCTCAACGACCTGGTGTCTGCTGGCGGCCAGGTGGATCCGACAACCAAAGATCGTCTTACCCATTTATTGATCGCGCTCGGGATAACCGGGGTGTCCGTGGACGCGCTGGTGGACTGGATTGATCCGAACGACGAGACAATCAGCGCCTACGGTGCGGAAGACGGCCAATATTTAATGGCCGAGCCGGGGTTTCGAGCTGCCAATCAGCCTTTTGTGAGCGTTTCGGAACTGCGGCTGATTGAAGGAATGACCGAAGAGATTTACGTGGCGCTGCGGCCCCATGTGGCGGCGCTACCGATTCGCGGGCTGGGTATTAACGTGAACACGGCGACCGCTGAAGTGCTGATGTCATTGCACGAAGAGCTGACGGCTGCTCAGGCTGCGTCTATTATTGAAAGTCGTGAAGAAGCGCGATTTGAGAGCGTTCAGGATTTTCTGGCGCTGCCAGAGTTTGCGGGGCTGGGCCTGAAGTCCACTGGACTTGGCCTGCAAACCCGATTTTTTGAAGTTGTTTCACGGATTACCTACGATGACCGTGTTGTTAATATGGTGAGTACAGTGTTTCGCAACCAGAAGGGTAATGTCCGAACGGTGCACAGGGATACCGGACAGAAGAATCGCATTACCAAAGAGCCCTACACCATTTCGGAAGGATAACCATGTCTTATCGCCTCTACGTGCGAGCACTATCTACCACTGCAGCTGCATCTGCAACATCGGAACCCGGAGAAACTCTGGAACCCCGGTTGTTCAATTGGGTGCTCTACGATGCGGGTGGCGATGCGCAGGCTCAGGGCAACCGCGATCCTCAGAGCACGGTTGAGCAAACGCTCAGCCAGAACGGGCTAAGCGATGTATTACTGGTCGGCATTATTCCGGGCGATGAAGCGCTGTTTTGCGTGGCTGATATTCCCGCCAAGCAGAGCCGTTACATCAATCAGGCGTTGCCCTATGCGGTTGAAGAGCAGATTGCCCAGGATATCGACAGCGTTCACTTGGCGTTGGGCTCACACAATGCCGAGGGTTATCGGGTGGCGGCTATTGACCGAATCCGGATGGCGCACTGGCTTGAGCTGTTCCGCGACTGGACACACACCAGGCTTGAGGCTATCTACCCTGACGCCGCGATGCTTCCCGTGACAGAGGGCGGGTGGTCGATTTGCCTGGATGGCGAATCCGCTATGATGGGGAGCGAACGCGGTGAATGGCTGAGCATGCAGTCCGTCAACCTCGGCATGTTCGCGTACACGTTGGCAGCACCTCCTTCAGAGGATGTTGTTGCGGAAGTACCCGTTGTGATTTACGGCACAGACGCTGAGTTTGAAGAGCAACAAGCGTTGCTTGGCGAGCTTATGGTACCGGGCCGACTTGCGGTTCGACGAGAGTCGCTTGAGCTCATGCCGCTGGAATTGTTGGCCCACGCTCATCATCACCATCTTTGCCGCCCGATTAATCTGTGCCAACGTGATTTTTCAGTCAAAGATGGTAAGGCAAACCCCTTGAAACCCTGGAGGCCGCTGATTGCCGTAGCCGCGGTATGGTTCGCCGTACAAGTGGCGGTTGAAGCCGGAATGGGCTTCTATTACCAGCAACAGGCGGAAGACTTGAGACAGCAAGCAATGTCGGTGTATCGCGAGTCCTTTCCCGGCGACCGCAAGACCCACGCTGGCAACGTGAGACGCGTGGTGGAAGGCCAGTTGCGCGTTGCCGGTGCCGATGGGCCAGCGGCCGATTTCGTCACATTGATGAAGTACACGGGCCAACAATACTCAAATGTCGCCAGCACCGGTTCCGTAACGTTCAATTCCATCAATTACAGCCAGTCTCGCGGAGAACTGGTGGTCGATGTGCGGGCTGAAAGCTACGATCGCCTGAGTGCTTTACGAAACGGCCTGGTGGGTCAGGGGCTTGATGCAAAAATCGGCTCTGTGGTGAACGAGGCCAGCGGCGCTCGCGGCCGACTGACAGTCTCCGGAGGTTAGGACTATGTTGACGAAACTCAAAGAACAACCGTCAATCGGCAAATGGACTGCGCAATATGATCAGCTTCCAAGGCGGGATCAGCAGGCATTGGCGGTACTAGCCATTGCCGTGTTTCTCGGCATTCTTTATTTCGCAGTGTGGAGTCCGGTCACGGAATTCCACAACCAGGCCGCTGCGAGCAGGGAAAACGCCGCAGAACTTGCGGTCTGGATGCAATCGAACGCGCCGACAATCCGCCGGTTGGGCAGCAGCGGCGCAGACCCTTCTGCGACGGCCGCCGACATTCCCGCCGACGGTCGTGCACTGATGGGCCTGGTGACTCAATCCGCAAGGGAATCCGGCCTAACCCTGCAGCGCTTTGAGCCGAGTGGTGACGGTGCCATCAGAGTGTGGCTTGAAGCGGTTCCCTATTCGGACGTTGCAGCCTGGCTCGAAATGCTTAATGGTAAGCATGGCGTTGTCATTGATCAGGCTGCGCTCGACAGGGCCGGAGAACCCGGGAGGGTGTCCGTTCGTTTAACGTTGGCAATCTGATCCCAAGAGTCGGGGTTCCGGGGTCGTTTCTCCGGACAGAGGCAGGAGAGAAAGCATGAGTAGCGACAGCGATAGCAACCCGGAATCCGTTATTGTCCGGTTGGATGTCAGTGCCTTGAACGAAGCTAGGTCGATTCTGTATGACGCCTACCGGAACGAACCCACGTTTCAGTATCTGTTCAACCATCGCAAACCCGGGTATAACCAGCGGGTTAGGGCTACCGTGCGTGAATTGGTTGATCTGTATTTTGAACTGGATCAGGAAGCGGTCGGCGTGATGGTTGATGACACGTTGGTTGCTGTCGCGTTCATTGGCGACCCGGATCTGCGCTTGAATCTGGCGGACCAGTTCAGTTGGAGAATCCGCATGGTGCTGACGGCTGGGTTTGCCTCCACCCGGCGCTACCTGGACTACCACGAAAAAATACGGGCGATGTTGCCGCAACCACTGGCGCACCAGTTAC
Source organism: Marinobacter antarcticus (assembly GCF_011049865.1). Classification (GTDB taxonomy): domain Bacteria; phylum Pseudomonadota; class Gammaproteobacteria; order Pseudomonadales; family Oleiphilaceae; genus Marinobacter; species Marinobacter antarcticus_A. Next base: position 73,674 of record NZ_DRGY01000057.1, read on the forward strand.
CGTTGATGGGTGTTAATCCCAAATATCAGAATCGCGGTCATGGTCGGTTGCTGCTGCACGCGGTGCAGCGGCTTTGTGCTGACAACCCGCGGGGGAGCGGCCTGGTTCTGGATACCGGTAACAGTCGCTACCTGCCATTTTATGAATCTGAAGGCTTTCGAAGCCTTGGTAAAATTCGCCTTGGCGATTTCGAGGACCATGTATTGTTCCGCGAAGTCCATCCCCAAGCCAAGGCAACGGCTCAACAAAACTAACGTTGTAACGAACAACAGGAGACATTGTGTCTGATAGCCAGGATTATGATCTGATTGTGATTGGTGCCGGGTCCGGCGGCGTTCGCCTGGCGCGGATGTCCGCCGGTCGGGGCGCCCGCGTAGCGGTAGTGGAATCCCGCTATCTGGGAGGCACATGCGTGAACGTTGGCTGCGTTCCCAAAAAGCTGTTTGTCTATGGCGCCCACGTTCACGACGAACTGGAAGACGCGGCAGGTTATGGCTGGACGCTGCCGTTGGATCAGGTCAGCTTTGACTGGCCAACGCTTGTGGCCAACAAGAATACCGAAATCGAAAGGCTGAACGGTATTTACGGTCGAATGCTGGAGAACGCCGGTGTTACCGTTATTGACGGCACGGCCTCTATAAAAGATCCGAATACAGTGGTGGTTGGGGATAAGCAGTACACGACCGCCCATATTACAGTCGCCACAGGAAGCTGGCCGGTTGTGCCAGACGTCCCGGGCAAGGAATGTATCCTCACCTCGAACGAAATGTTCTATCTGCCCCAATTACCGAAGCAGGCCGTGATCTGGGGTGGAGGTTATATTGCGGTGGAATTCGCCGGGATTCTGGCGGGCCTGGGGGTGGAAACCACGTTGCTTTATCGCGGTGATCTTTTCCTGCGCGGTTTTGATAACGATGTCCGTCAGTTCACGGAACAGGAAATGCGCAAAAAGGGCATTCATCTAGAGTTCGGCGTAACGATTGAGGCTGTCGAAGCTGAAGACTCCCATTACACCGTCAAACTCAGTAACGGCAACGTTATGGAGACCGGGCTCGTGATGGCAGCAACGGGCAGGAGGGCACTGGTAGACGGTCTGGGTTTGACCGAGCTGGGTATTGAACTTAATGCCTCCGGGCATGTGGTCGTCGACGACTATTTTCAAACCTCAGTCCCGTCGATAACGGCGCTTGGCGATGTCATCGGAACGCCTCAGTTGACCCCAGTGGCGCTCGCACAAGGCATGGTGCTCTCCCGGCGGCTATTTGGCGACGGTGAGGGCGAGGTCGATTACACCGCAATTCCAACCGCCGTTTTCTGTCAGCCGAATATAGGCACTGTTGGTCTCACGGAACAGGAGGCCAGAGTAGCCGGGCACACTGTGAAAATTTATCGCTCTGAATTCCGGCCGATGAAATACATACTCAGCGGTCGTGAAGAGCGCTGTCTGATGAAACTTGTGGTGGATGGCGCAACAGATAAAGTGCTGGGCGCCCACATGGTCGGGCCGGATGCAGGCGAAATCACTCAGGGGCTCGCGGTCGCCATAAAAGCTGGTGCAACCAAGGCACAGTTTGATTCAACCATGGGCATACACCCAACATCCGCAGAAGAATTTGTCACCATGCGCGAGCCTGTCGCCTGATGTGAACGAGAGCCCAGGGAAGGGCTCAACAATCAGGCAACGTTATCCACCGGTCAATAACGGTCCTCAGATTTTCCTTCCTCACGGGCTTGGCAAGATAATCGTCCATGCCACTTTCAAGACAGTTGTGCTCGGTGCCGGGCAGTACATCGGCGGTGAGGGCGATGACGGGCGTTCTGCCTTGGCCGCTGTCAACTTCCCATTTCCGTATATAGCGGGTTGTTTCATAGCCATCCATGACTGGCATCTGGCAGTCCATCAGAATGACATCATAACCCTGATGACGGGTGCGAACTTTGTTCAGCGCTTCTTTGCCGTTTGTGACGGCTTCCGTGTGAAAACCAAGGCGGTTTAACAATGCTACCGCAACGCGCTGATTTATCGGATTGTCCTCTACCACCAGCGCCTGCATTGAGAGGGGCGTTTGAGTGGGTAGCACCGGGTCTTGCGTCTTCGGTGTTTCTGCCGGAGATGCCAGTTCCAAAGGCAGCTCAAAGCGGAATGAAGAACCCTTGCCCGGGTCCGTTTCCACCTGTATGTGCCCGCCCAGAAGCTCAACCAGTCGCTGCACCAGAGACAGCCCCATGCCGGTGCCACCGAAATTTCGGGCGTTGCCCGCATCCAGTTGTTCAAAGGAACTGAAAATGTCTGTCAGTCGCTCATGGGGGATGCCGCTCCCCGAATCGCTTACAGAACAGCCCAGAACAATGCAGCCATATTCAACGCTCGTGTAGCTTACCTGAACGTTTACAAAGCCGTCGCCGGTGAACTTAACCGCGTTATCAAGCAAGCACGCAAGAATTTGTCGGAGTCGGGGAGCATCGCCCGTTACCAGAGATATTTCGGGCCAGTCCCCATCAAAATCCAGTGTCAGCGCCAACCCCTGTTCTTCCGCTAAATGCCGGAAAGAGGCGACGCAATTCGTGATAAGCGTTGTCAGATCAAATACCTGTTGATCGAGCGCGACAGCGCCACTGTCCATTCGGGAATAATCGAGAATGTCGCTGATAACGGTGAGAAGGTCTTCTGTAGACTGGCGGGCGGTGCGCAAATAATCCTTTTGTTTCAGGCTTAACGGTTCATCTTGCGTCAGGTCAATCATCCCCAACACACCGTTGAGAGGCGTGCGTAATTCATGGCTCATGGTCGCCAGGAATTCGGATTTGGCGTAACTCGCCGTTTCCGCTTTTTCGCGGGCATGTTCCGAGGCCGCCAATGTTTGATCGCGGGATTTTCTCAATGTGCCGAGGTGCTCTGCCAGTTCATTGAGCTGCTGTTCAATCGCGATAACTTCCCGGGAGTTTCGTCGCTGGTTCACTTTCGTAAGCCGGTAGTCTCGTTCAATCAGACGGCTGATACGCCCGGAAACCAGATCCATGGGCGATAGAATCGCGTTCAGTGTGTGTTTGATGACCAGAATGGTAAAGAGCAATAGCGAAAGCCCGATGGCCACCGATGACCAAAGTATGTCGCTGCGTCGCGCCTCCAGAATTCTGTCACTCACCCCTACCTGAACGGTGCCCACTCGCAACGCGCCCGACCCAAAGCCAAACTCCGGCTCAAACCACTGGGTTTGACGATCAGTCTCAAGCTTCAGGGGTTTTTGAAGAATCTCCGCTTCAAAGATCTTGACCGTATTTTGCAGTGCATCTTCCGGAGTATCGTCGTGGGTCGCGAAACCCACTTGTTGACCCGCCACGTCATTGACGCGAATCCAGTCGGCCTTGCTGTAACGGATGGACTGGGACAGTATTTCTTGCAATGCCAACGTATTGCCGGAAACAACCGCATATTCCAGAGACGGTGCAAGGCTGTCGGCCAGCAACTGATTGCTGTCAGAGAGATCTCGTCTGGCATCTTCCAGCCGGGCAGACGTAAAGAACCCTATCAGGGTGACAAACATCACAATGGCGGGCAATGCGCCCAGCAGCAGCAGCTTTCGGGAAAGCGGAACACCAACGTTAGGCTTATTCATCGCGTTGCGCCTCTTGGCTGGTTAACAGCCGTTCTACTGCCTGAGCAATCTGCTCCCTGGATGCCAGAGGAATGTTCATTGAACGAGCAACTTGCTGGTTGATTTCCAGTTGGAAATCAGAGGGATAATCCGGCGCCGGAAACTGACCGGTTTCAAAAAATACCTGCAGATACGCGGCGGCCATCTCGGCCATGACGGAAAACGATGGGTAGCCAGACGCCAGAGAGCCGGCTTTGACATACGCCTGGCTTGGGCCGATAACAATCCGGTTTCTGCGATAGGCGGTCAACAGTATGTGTTTTATGGTTCTGGGGTTGTATATAACGTTGTCTGGCGCTGCCAGCAGAAAATCGCCGTAGCTCAACGCTCGTATAAGCGTTGGAATGAGCTGTTTGTCATCGTCCACAATGAAGAGGCGGGCCTCCAGATTATAGGGTTGGAGTTGGTCAATAAGGGTGTCGTAAAGTGCGGCGGAACCGGTTGTCGACAACAGCGCGATTCGCGTAGCCTGCGGAAGAATAGCCTTGCCGAGCAATGCTTGCCGGAGTAACGGCACGTCGTAGTAGATTCCCGAGACCCGACCGGGTGAAAGCGTTGTGAAACCGTCAAGGAAATTCTGCGTGGCCAGCATCGCCAGCACAGGTGCCTTGCGGTTGGCTTGGCGAATACGGGAAAATGCGCCCGGGCCGATCGTAACAATGGGCGCCTCATCGATGAGAGCCGCCTGTTTATCCGATAAGAGAATAAACTCTCGCTGGCTACCCAGGTTGAGCTTGAGAAGGTCAAGTATGTGCTGGTCCAGCGCTTCATTGCCAGAGCCGGCCAGATAAACAGGCAAGCGATCACGCTCCTGACCCTGCGCAGGCGCATTACCGACAAGTATGGCCGCTACAATCGCAGCGAAAAGAAATTTTGCGATCAAAATCATTCCATGATTGAAAATCAGAAGCGGAGACCGGCTTCAACGAAAAACTGGTTCTGATCCTCAATATTATTATCCGGGCTCATATCCGGATCTGTATTGAGGTAATGCTGTACGGTAAACGCGAACTCCATTGTGTACCGGGGCATGAAAATCGTTTTTACCAGACGCAGGTCGAGGCGCCCGAAACGGGACTCTTTGAGTTGGTCGGCCCAGTAATAGGCAACGACTCCTTTTAGCCCGAAAGGAATATCCTGAATAAACGCCAGGCTACCTGAATGCCTTGCAGAGAGACGCCCCAAAAGTCCTACCTTGTACTCTTTTCTATCATTGTTGATCGCACTGTCACTAGAGATTTCCGGGCCATTGTACCAGTCGTCCTGGTCGAGATAGCCGTAGCTGGCTCTTAGCGTGGTTCCGGGGTACTCAAGGGCGGCTTCCAGTTCAAAGCCCTTTTGATCGATGTCCACGTTGTTGTCGATCGTCCATTCCTCAAACCCGATAATGCCGCTGATCATATTCCGCAGTTGGTCCCTGAATACCCGAACTTCCAGCGAAAACTGACCCCGGTCCATGGGGAACAACCCGAAGTAACTGATCTCTCTTGAGATTATACTTTCTTCTGAAAGGTCTTCGCCCAACGTGACAAACCGCACATCGCTCCAGACATCTGTACTCTCTACCCGAGATCCCTCATAGGCCGAGTATTGTGACGGCCTTACGTTGCGCAGCGTAAATCCGTAATCAGGATTCTGCTCAAATCCGTCTGGCGTGCGCACCGCTTTTGAATAAACGAATCTCAGAGCGTGGTTATTACCAAGCCTGAAATTCGCGGCAACCCGTGGAGAGAAATAACCCTCATGAGTGGTGGTTGTCCGTTCCCAGTTACCCCCGCCATTCAGCGTAAGCCAACTGATCGGAGTGTATTCCAGATTGCCGAATATTCTCGACTGATAGTCGTTTCCGCGCCCGTTGAAAAGCGTCTGAGAGCGATAGGTGTCTTTGCGATATCCCAACCCAGTGACCAGCTTCAGATCGTCACTGAATAACAGTGTGTCCTGCAGTTCAAACTCCAGCCGGGAATCTTCGGAGTCTGAGTTTACATCAGCCATGAGCGGGGTTCCGCCTGGCTGGAAGCACAAAGCTTCATTCGCGTCGTCGAATACCAGAACGTTGTTGGCGAGACAATTTACCGCCGATTCGGGTATGGCGATCGGCCAGCGTTGTCGGCGCTCGAAGTTCTCGAAGTTCACCTGAATGTGGAAAAAGTGGGTTTGTGATGGTGTGAAATTAAGCTGCGTCTGCAGGTAGAAATCCCGAACCTGGATGTCCGGGTTGGCCAGGGGAGAGAGTTCTCCGCTTTTGAACATATCTTCTTCATTGACGCCATCAACCACGCCCGCGCGAATGTCCGCGTTAAAACCGGAGTTTACTTTTAGCCGTGAGTCGTACGTCAAGACATTGATATCCTGACCGTCGTGGAAAGGTGTCCGCATCTTGTCTTCGATCTGATAATCAAAACCGTCAAACTTGCGTTTTTCGTAAGCCACTCGCCAATCATAGCGTTCGCTCACATCGCCAATCGACGCAAAGGTGCGAACGTAATTTCTGGAACCTCGAACAACCCGCACTTCCTTACCCGACGTGTCTGAAGGACTGCGAGTAATAATGTTGATGGTTCCAAGAAAAGCATTTATGCCATAAGCCGCGGCGTTCGGCCCCCGGCTTACCTCGATTCTTTCGATCGTCTCCAACGGAACCGGCATGGTTTGCCAATCCATATCAGAGAGAGTGGCGCGGTGCGCTGTCCGGCCATCAACCAGAACCTGCATGCGCCGCTGTTCGTAGTGCACGGTACCGTGATATGTGGTGACCGGTGTACTGCTGCCAACGTCTCCCACCACCATGCCCGGAACCAGGCGAAATACCTCTACCAGGTTCATGATGCCGAGATCACGAATCAGTTCACCGGTGATCACCGTGGTGGTTCCTGGAACTCGGGTTTTGGGCTGGCGCAACCGTGTGGTTGTCAGCACTTCTGGTATCTCGTCGTTGAATCCGTAGAAGCTGGTCTCCTCGGATTCATCCGGGAGTGGCTTTGCCGCTGCCGGGCTCAGGAACACAACACTCGCAAGGCCACCCGCAAGCCCGGTCGCTAAAATACGGTACAGGCGGGACACTGAACCTCGACGAGTCAGGTTGTTGAAATTCGTAAGGAGCATGGTTGTCGTTCTATAATCGGTTTGGTGAAAGGCGGCGGCGTGGTTTTCGAGCTCTTAGCCATCGTATTTGACTACACGCCATTTGTCTCTCAAAAATGTAATGAATTGGAAAGGTGGGGGAAAAGCCAGACATGAATTGCTGGGAACTTCTTGGAATTGAGCCTACTCGCGATCATCAGCGGATTCACGACGCCTATGAGAGCCAGCTCCGTGACGCTTCAGATGAACAAGCGATACAGCTTAAAGAGGCATTAAAGGAAGCGGTTGGCATGCCCGAAAACGCAGAGAAACATGAGCTGAACGCATCAGACGGTCAGGTTGTGCGTGAAGTGATTATCCAGATCAAGGCGCTTTTAAACGATTCCGGCAGAACCCGGGATGCGGGTATATGGAAAGCGGTACTCTGCGAGCCACCGGCCGATCAATTGCCCTTGCGTCGTGAAATCGGGCGGCAATTGGAGCCACAGCTTCGCCCCATGGCCGAAAATGGCAGCTTTCCAGCGCCGGTTGTGGGCTTCCTCGCTGAATGGTTTGACTGGCACAGCCTGCAGGATGCGTTGGCTCAGGAAGACGACCGCAACCACCCCGAGCGGTACAGTGCAAAGGGGATTGCTGTTCAGCGCGCAGATCAGCGTACAGAGGAGGGCACAGAGGATAATGAAAATGGGAGCGCAGATTCAGAGCCGCGCCAAATCGTCAACTTCTGGCCTGCCGTCATTGGGTGGATCATCGGGCTTGTGATACTTGCCATTCTTTTCGGCGGAATGAGCGGCGGCTGAGGCCGCCCAACCGCCGATCGTTCACATCATGCCCGTTTAAACCGCAGTCGTTCCCCTGTCTTTGGTTTCGATGGTTTTCGACTCGGCGATTTTCGATTCAGCAACTTTCGATTCAGCGACTTTTGACTCAGAGATCAGGTCCCGATATTTCTGCGCCAAAATAGCGCCGAGAATGACCTGAACCTGGTTGTAGCACATGATCGGTAAAACGATCATGCCGAAGCCGGGGTGGCCGGAAAACAACACTTTTGCCATCGGCAATCCGGACGCCAGGCTTTTTTTGGATCCGCAGAAAACAACCGCCGCCTCATCTTCCAGGCTGAACCCGAACCGTCGAACCAGAAACCTCGCGAAGAACATAAACAACGCCAATAGCCCGATGCACAGCAGTATCGTCAAAACAATGGCTTTCATTGGCAGGTTTTGCCAGAGCCCACTTTCCACCGAATGCGAGAAGGCGGAGTAAACGATCAGCCAGATAACGCATTTGTCGTAACGGGCCATCAGGCTTTCATTGCGCGCCAGATAACCTCCCAGGAGGGGACGCATGGCATGGCCGGCGGCGAAGGGTAAGAGCAGTTGGAAGACGATATCCTTCAGGGCTTCGCCTATCGCGAAATCGCCGCTGCCTGCGGAGCTGACAAGCAATAACAACAAAAATGGTGTGAGCATCATCCCGAATACGTTCGATGCAGCAGCGCTGCAGATCGCCGCCGGTACGTTGCCCCGGGCCATGGCGGTATAGGCAATGGATGACGATACAGCCGACGGCAGCACGCCCAGATACAAAAAACCGAGCCCCAGATCCGGCGGCATCCAGGATGGCGCAAAACTGCTCATGCCATTGATGGGGAGCACCACGAGCGGGAAGAACCCGAACGTGAGTGTGGTGATCAGTATGTGCAATCGCCAGTGCGAAGCGCCCGCAACCACCTGTTCCCGCGATAGCGCTGCACCGTGGAAGAAGAAGAGCAGGGCGACAGCCACTGTGCCGGCTGTTGCCAGCAAGTCGCCTGCGGCGCCGGTAGCCGGCAAAAATGAGGCAAGAACAATGGCGCCAAGTAGCAGAATCGTAAAGGTGTCTGGCCGGAATTTCATCGTCAAGAGCCTCTCTTCTGCAGAGCCTTGAGGCTGGGCGCAAGGAGATCCCGGGCGAGCTTTTCGGCTTTTATCGGGTCCTGGCGACGCACCGCCGCTAACAGCAGTTCATGGTCTTCTTGCGATGGCTCTGGTAGATCTGCGTCGCTTTCTGTTAGCTCAATGGTCTGGATGATGGCGTGGGCGAAATAATCATAGAGTTCTGCCAGCGCCGAGTTATGAGAAGCCGCCACCAACGCATGATGAAATCCTTCATCGTGAAAAATGCGGGCCGCAAGGTCTGAATCCGCTTTGCCTCTTGCATCAAGCGCCATGGTCATCGCCCGGAGATCGGAATCCGTACGCCGTTGCGCAGCCAACTTTGCCGCTTCCGTTTCCAGCATGATGCGCACTTCAAGTTGGTCCGTAAGCTGGGTGCGAGCAATGCGTTTGAGGGTTTCACCGGCATCCCTTGTGGCTCTTACATAGGTGCCGTCTCCTTGCCGGGTTTCCAGCATTCCCACGTGGGCCAGCACGCGCACGGCTTCGCGCACGGTGTTCCTGCTCACTCCCAACGCCTCTGAAAGCTCTGCCTCTACCGGCAGTTTGTGTCCAACGGCCCACTGTGCTGTTTCAATGGCGTGCCGGAGGCTTTCTATCGCGGTTTCAACGAGAGAGCCTTTCTGGATTTTTTTAAGCATTAACCTATCATCCGTTTATATTATGAACCAATCATCCTATGAATTTAGAGTTAATGCAAACGCTCGGGACAGCCCATAGCAAGAGGCGCGGTATTATCGAGCGGGATCAAGCATTTGATAGTCTGCCGTATCAACGCGACGGGTTGAAAAACGGTAAGAGAAAGTGAAGCCAGGCCAGTTCAGGGTATTTTTGCCGTTGGCATCAAGGTACCAGGACGTACATCCGGAATTCCACACGCTGCCCTTTAGCCCTTCCTGCACGACACTGGAATAGCGCTTCAATCGGTCTTGACGAACATCCATGGCGGCGCCTGGGTACTTTTTCAGAATGTTCATGCAGCCAAGTACATACTGGAATTGTGATTCCAGCATGTAGAGGATCGAGTTGTGCGCAAGGTTAGTGTTAGGCCCGTAAAGCATGAACAGATTAGGAAACCCTGAAACAGTGATCCCCTTGAACGCAACAGCACCTTCTTGCCAGGCTTCGTTCAGTGTCAATCCATTGCGCCCGGTAATCCGGATTGGAGACAGAAATTCTGACGCACGAAAGCCGGTGCCAAAGATAATGGCATCAACGGGGTAATGCCTGCCTGATCGTGTCTGAATGCCGGTGCTGTTAATTCTTTCAATCGGGTCCGTGACCAGATCCACGTTGAGTCGATTAATGGCCGGATACCAGTCATTGGATATCAGAATACGCTTACAGCCAATCTGATAGTCGGGAATAATGTTCTTGAGTGTTGCCGGATCCGTCACGTGTTTTCCGGCTTCTTTTTTTGCCTGCCGGGCAAAGATATCGAGCAGACGATGGAAGCGCGTGAAGGCCAGGCCCCGGCTCTCATTTTTCCAGTAAATCAGATACCGATAAAGTCTGTCCCAGACAGGAATTCTTTTGAACAGACGCTGCTCCCAGCGTTTGAATGGCCGGTCTGGTTTTGGCAAAACCCACGCCGCCGAGCGTTGAAAAAGAGTGAGAGCTGCCACGTCGCCCGCTATTTCCGGCACGAACTGGATAGCGCTCGCGCCCGTTCCGATAACGGCAACGCGCTTGTTTTTGATGTCGTAATCATGGTCCCAGCGGGCGGAATGGAAACACGTGCCTTCGAAATCGCTCATGCCCTCGATCTTCGGCCAGGCAGGCTGGTTCAGTTGGCCCGTGGCCGTTATCACCACCTGTGCTTCCAGCGTTTCGCCGTTGGTGAGCGTGAGCGTCCAGCGATTACAAACATCGTCAAATACCGCGTCTGCTACTTCGCAGTTAAAGCGGATGTGTTTCCCGAGGCCATACTTTTCAACGCAATGATCCATATAGCCGAGAAGTTCGTGCTGTAGCCCGAACTTGCGGGACCAGTCGTGTTTCGGCTCGAAAGAATAGGAATAGAAATGGGATTGAACATCGCAGGCTGCGCCAGGGTAGGTGTTGTCTCGCCAAGTGCCGCCAACCCGGCCAGCTTTTTCCAGCAATGTGACGTTCTCAAGGCCGGCTTTTTTTAGCTGAATGGCCATGCCAAGACCGCCAAACCCCGTGCCGATGATGACGATTGAAGGCTGTGTTGCGCTGTTTTGCTGAGTCATACCCTAGAGTCCAATCTGATTGTTGTAATGAGGACCCGTTCATTATACGTATTTGACGCTGCCCGAGTGATGGCTGTTTAAGACGAAGTTACTGGTCAGAGTGATCAATTCACGGCCGCATCATAAAATCTTCCACGGGTTGGGATAGCAATTCCCGCAGAGCCGGGCTTTCGAACTGACGCCGTATGCTGATCGCATAAAATTCTTCATAGACGCCTGGTAGTGCGCCGTAATCAAACAAATCCCCGTTTCTGAGTTCATCGCGCACAACCACCGGAGGCAGAACCGCAAAGTGCCCGGAATCCCGGGCAAGCAACCGCATCATGGCCATATCGTCTACCTCCGCGACGAGCAGCGGGCGTACTTTGTGGTATTCGCAGAGTTGGTCAAACGCTTGCCGAATATTGTTGTCTGCGCCCGGCACAATAAGGCTGCGGCCTTCAAGAAAATCCGGAAAGATCACTTCCTGGCCTGAATTCGGTGGCCCGATAATACTGACCGATTGTCTGGAGATCAGCCGGGAACGCCAAGGATTGGTCTCATCACCGCGCACGGGTTGGTTGGAAAGAATAAGGTCTAATCTGTGCGCGGATAACCGCCTGAGCAATTCGTTAATGTCACTGCTTTGCAGGCTGAATTCGAGATTTTCCCTTCCCAGTAGGGGTTGCAGGAAAGCTTCCTGGAAATTTCTGGACAGCGTTGCCACCGCTCCGATACGTAAAACCTCGCGGCTTACCTGCACTCCGGATGCAAAAACGGCCGACAGTTCTTCGCCCTTGCGAAAGATCTCCTCGGCGTAAGAAAACGCCATTCTTCCAGCTTCAGACAGCCTGAGGCGGCGCCCCTCACGGATAAACAAATCGTGCCCGAGGCTGTCTTCCAGTTTGCGTATTTGCCCCGACAACGCCGATTGCGAGATATGCAAAGCCTTGGCTGCCCGGGTCAGGTGCCCCGTGCGGGCAACCATCCAGAAATAATGCAGGTGGTGATAGTTCAGTTTCATAGGGTGCTCTTACGATTTAATCGTTCTAAAAAAAAGAACGTAAAGTTCATTATAAACCATTTTTTAAATCAGTCTATTCACAGCAAAATAGGCACAAGTTAATGAAATCAGGAGAAAGACACCCATGAGCAATCTTGCTTTATTTTTATCAACTCTGGCATTGCTGGCCTGGCTAGCGGCACCGGCGACCCTTGCTGTGCTGGCCGGTTTCAGCGCCTGGACCCGAAATCCGCTGAAGTTGAACCATTGCTGGCGCCTGGCGGAAACGCTGCTGGTGTTCTCTATGGGTACAACGCTGTTGCTTGCCGCAGCACTTCTGATTGATCTCCAAAGCACTTCTGCCATCAGTTCGCTGGCCGTGCCTGGACGTTGGTTTGGCCTTTTCCCTACTGGGATAGCCGCCTGGATGGCCTTGATGGTGGGGTTTATAGGCTGGGTGATTCTGCGTTTTTCGGAGCGTTACCTGCGCGGTGATCCGGGGCGCGAGCGTTTCCAGCCCTGGTTTTTGCTGACGATTGCCTGTGTGCTGGCGCTGATTATGACCAATAACCTGTTAGTGCTGGCAGGCGCCTGGGTTGGAGTCAGTATCTCCCTGCACCAACTGCTGACGCTTTACCCGGAGCGGCCGCAGGCGCGGATGGCGGCGGTGCAGAAATTCATCGTCAGCCGGTTCGGAGATGCCCTTGTGGTTGGTGGTGTGGTGTTGCTTTATCTGCACCATGGCACGTTTTACCTGCCGGATATGATCCTGGCCCAAAACGCTGCGCCGTCGTCTTCACTGGCGCTCACATTTGCGTCTGTGGCGTTTGCGCTGGCGGCCATCCTCAAGTGTGCCCAGATACCGTTTCACGGCTGGTTGTTGCGGGTTATGGAAGCGCCAACGCCGGTATCTGCGCTGCTACACGCGGGTGTTATCAATCTGGGAGGATTTCTCTGGTTGCGCCTGTTCCCGGTTTTTGATGGCTTTACGGTGGGGCACCTTATCTTGCTGGTTATTGGCGGGCTAACGGCCGTTATTGCGGTGCTCACCATGATGACTCAATACTCGGTAAAGCATGCACTGGCGTGGTCCACCTGTTCCCAAATGGGTTTTATGTTGTTCGAGATCGGCATGGGAGCCTACACGCTGGCATTGCTGCATCTGCTGGCGCACTCACTGTACAAAGCGCATTCGTTTCTTGCGTCGGGCCGCACAGTTAAAGCGTCTGCGGTTGGCGTGTTTGCACGGGAACGCTCGTTCTCAGGGCTGTTTTGGGCCCTTCTGACCGGTGGTTTGTCAGCGGCTATTCTGCTGCAGTTCCCCGCTTTAATTGAGGGTAATGTGGTGTTCGGTGCATTGTTGGTGCTTGCCGTATCGAGTGCCGTCATCGCGGTGCCGCCGGGCGCGACGACTTTATCAAGAGCCCGCATAGCGTTACTCGCTCTGCTTCTTGTTCCTGCTTACGGCGTACTCCACGCGCTGGTGGGGCCGGCAGTGCCTGATCACGCACAGTTTGAGATTCCGTTCGTTGCCTACGGCATAGCGTTGGCGTTCATGGGTGTGCTTGTGAGCATGTCAGCGCTCATCTTGCATGGAGGCCAGAGCAGGCTATCCAGGGATTTGTGGAAACACTTCAGTAAGGGTCTGTATCTGGAACTGATGTTTGATCGGGTTACCCATCGCCTGGCGTCGGAAGCACTCAACGCTCCGAACATGCTGAAAAGAATTCCACACCACCCGTTTACCATGGAGAAGAGATCATGATGGATTCAAGCGCCTGGCAGAACGCCATTAATCGGGCCTGCGGGCTGATTGCGCCAGTTTGGCCATTGGACCAGTGGATTGCCGTTAATCCGTTCTGGGGTTTGCGTCATCAACCTGTGAAGTACTCTGAGCGCTTGCTGGAGAAAAGAGCCGGCTTCTCGTTTCTTATGCCGGTCGCCTTTTACCGAGAAGCCTGGGAAGGTGGGAGAATTACCGACGCAGATGTGAAAGCAAGTCTTGAAGAAAGCGGTCTAACATACAGTTTGCAATCACTTTTTGATGTGCTTAAACAAAACGAACAACCCGGCGAATCGTTTCACTATTCCGTTCTGGATGTGTTCCCAGGCAACTCTGAAGGGCTGAAAGCAACCGACGCGGTGTGTGAAGGCGTTGGCCGATTGTGTGGTGCCTATTTTGACAGCCGCCAAGCGAGATGGCCTTCTGGAGAACATCAGAGCGGGCAGGGCGGTTTGTTCGAATTCTGGCTCGAATCTGCGCGTCAGGATCTTTCGCTGGATTACCGGGCCGGCGTTCCCGGCGCTCGTGCCAAGCTGAAAGCCGTGCCCGAAAGCCAGGCTGAGGCCGTTGAGAAAGCCGTCAATCTCCTGAACCTGAACCCGGATGAACTGGAAGCGCTTTGTCACAGTCTGCTATTGCGTTTGCTTGGATGGGCTTCGTGGAGCAGCGGAGTCGACTGGCGGGCAGGCCTTGCGGGCGACGGAGCCTATGGCGCCTGTGAATCCCTGCTCAGTATTTTGTTGGTGTGGGAATCGGTTGGTTTGGCGTGCGCGACCAATGAGCACATCGTTGCGAACGCTGAAGCCTGGGCGAAAATTCGTCATAACTGGCAAACCGCTGATGAAAGCGGTCCAGAGGATAAACTGCTCTGGATCTGGCAGCGTGCCTACGAGATCGGATACCAGAAAGCGCTTTACCAGATTCTCCAGACCACCGCGCTTGAAGAATCTGCTAGCGATCGTGTTCGAACCGGCTCCGAGTCGGTTGCCAACGTTCAGGCTGTATTCTGTATCGACGTGCGCTCCGAAGTGATGAGACGGCATCTGGAAAATCACAATTCGCGCATTCGTACGCTCGGGTTTGCCGGTTTTTTTGGCTTGCCAATAGCGCATCAGAGCCACGGCCCGTTTTCAGAGGTGCCGCGGTTACCTGGGCTGCTCGCGCCGGCTTATCGTCTTATTGATACCCAGGGAAGCGCGAAAGACGACCACGCATTGAACCGCACGCTGGATCAACGGGAAATAACCCGCGAGTCTGTGCGTAAAGCAAAATACAGCAGCCTTTCGACCTTTACCCTGGTTGAAACCACCGGTCTTGCCTGGGCCTGGAAGCTGTTGAAGGACAGCCTTCATCAGAGGCCTACACGGCAAACCGAAGGTCCAGACCTGGTGGAAGGCAAGCTTGTGCATCATTTGGGGGGCGATCCTCTGGCGGTCCCTGAGAAAGTGAAGCTGGTCGCCGGATTCCTGAAGGGCATGTCGCTTACCCACAGTTTTGCACCTTTACTGGTGTTTGTTGGGCACGGCACAAAAACTGACAACAACCCCAACCATGCCGGTATGGCTTGTGGCGCCTGTGGTGGCCAAAGCGGCGGCGTGAATGCCAGGTTGGCGGCGGCATTATTCAATGACTCGCAGGTGCGTGAAGGCCTTGCCGAAGCCGGTATTCACGTGCCGGATACAACGTTTGCGATTGCGGCAGAGCATTGTACCGTTACCGACGAGGTGACCTTATTTGATCGTGACCAGATTCCCGCGTCGCATCGTGCGTTGATGACCGAGTTGGAGTCCTCCTTTCTTCAGGCCGGGATAGAGGCAAGAAAGGAGAGGGCCACACCCCTTAAATTAAACGGCTTGGATGACAACGAATTGCTGGCCGCTATGAGCCAGAGAGCACTGGACTGGTCTGAAGTTCGGCCCGAATGGGGCCTTGCGAATAATGCCGCGATGATTTTCGCCAAACGGGATATAACCCGGGGCAAGAATCTCTCGGGCAGAGTTTTCCTGCACGATTACGACCCCGAGCTGGATGCAGAAGGTCAGATTCTGGAAGCGCTCATGGCGGCCCCCATGATTGTGGGTAACTGGATCAATCTTCAGTATTTTGCTTCGGTTACGGTGCCGGAGGTTTATGGCGCCGGGAACAAGCTGCTGCACTCGGTCATTGGCGGAAACCTTGGAGTAATAGAAGGGAACGGGACCGATATGCGGATTGGCCTGCCATTGCAGTCGGTGCACGACGGCACCTACTGGCGCCACGAACCGCTTCGTCTCACTGTGCTGGTTGATGCACCGAGGGAGCGTATTCAAGCGGTTATTGAGCGCCAGCCTGACGTTGCACAGTTAGTCCGGAACCAGTGGCTGTGGCTGCACAGACTGTTGCCCGGGGGTGAACAGGAGCGATTTCATAACGGTGAATGGCAGGGCTGCGCAGGTTATTCGTGAGCGGTGATTGAATAAAATCGTGTGGAAATCATCAGCGCCACTAGAGGTGTACATCCCTCCAGGGGCGCTGTGAAAGCCTATTAACCTTTCAATTTAGCGGCAATCTGAGCAACATGTGCACCCTGATGGCGAGCGATACCCAGTTCACGCTCGTCTGGCTGGCGGGAGCCATCACCACCGGCAATCGTCGACGCGCCATAGGGCGTGCCGCCACCGACCTGAGAGACATCAAAAAGCGCCGGTGTGGTATAGCCGATGGGTACGATAACCATGCCGTGGTGCGCCAAAGTGGTCCAGGTGGAGGTGATTGTCATCTCCTGCCCACCGCCGGTGCCGGTTGAGGTGAACACACTGGCCACTTTACCGGCCAGAGCGCCCTTGGCCCAAAGGCCGCCGGTCTGGTCGAAGAACGTGCGCATTTGCCCGGTCATGTTGCCAAAGCGTGTCGGTGTGCCAACGATGATGGCGTCGTAATCCGCCAGTTCCGACGGCGTGGCCACGGGCGCATCTTGATCAACCTTGCCACCGGCCGCTTTGAATGCTTCGGCACTCATGGTTTCCGGTACACGTTTCACCGTTACCTCTACTCCAGAAACGCTACGAGCGCCCTCGGCAACTGTGTGCGCCATCGTTTCCATGTGGCCGTACATCGAATAATAAAGAACCATAATTTTAGTCATTTTTGAGCCCTCTTTCTGTGTGATTTGATGTGTGTCTGTGCTTCGTGCTTATGCCACGTCGACCAGTACAATTTCACTGTCTTCCTTTGCACTGACCTTTAATAGCTGTTCATCGCTAATGGCGACGCCGTCGCCGGCGGAGGCTACCACTCCATTAATCTCTATCTGACCGCTGGCCGGCACCAGATAGACCTTGCGCCCGGGGGCGATGTGATATTCGGTACTCTGACCAGCTTCCAGAGTCGCTGCGACCAGGCGAGCGTCCGTACGAATCGGCAACGCTTCATCGTCATCGGGCAGGCCGCTGGCGAGAGTCACGAATGCCCCGCTGCGCCCGCCCTTGGGAAACGGCTTGGTACCCCAGGTAGGCGGCAAACCGGTTTCACTGGGCATGATCCAGATTTGAAAGATCTGGGTCGGTTCGTCTTCTTCATTGAGCTCGCTGTGGGCGATGCCCGTTCCGGCGCTCATTACCTGAACATCGCCGGCCTCGGTACGGCCCTGATTACCAAGGTTATCCTGGTGCGTAATGGCACCTTTGCGAACGTAGGTAATGATTTCCATGTCGCGGTGTGGATGGCGTGGAAAGCCCGAATGTGGCGCGATCGTGTCATCATTCCAGACTCTGAGGTTTCCCCAGTGCATGCGGTTGGGATCGTAGTATTCGGCAAACGAGAAATGATGGCGAGTGTCCAGCCAGCCGTGGTGGGCACCGCCCAATTCGCCGTGGGGTCGAAGTTCGATCATTGTAGAATCTCCCGTTTAATTTAAATGTTGGCTGTAACGACAGGCTGCTTTATGGGATCAGGATGATCTTTTCGGAGCCACCCTCATTGACTTGGTGATAGGCCGCGACGGCCTCAGAAAGTGGCCGCTCTATAAACCCATTTGGAACCGGTAAGCCGCCCTCAAATGCCGCGCCTATTTGCCTAAGCATCTGTGCGCAATCCTCCAAGCTGTATAGCAGTGAATTGACGCCGATGATCGAGCCGCCACGACGGTATAGGTTCAGGGCAGGCACATTGACCAACCCATCTGCCGGAGCCGCAATGACCGCGATGCGCCCGAACGAATCAACCGTATTAATCGCCGCTGGTAACCAGAAGCCGGTCGTATCAAAGATCACTTCCGGTAACTGTTGTTGGAAGTGATCTCGCGCCTGCTCTGGCAGTTGCTTCGCTTCCGGTAATTGAAACGCACGAATACCTTGCGCCTCCAGATCTTGTGCCACCTCGGCACGCCGCACGCCCATTACAACCTTGGCGCCCCTTGCGTTGCCCAGCGCTTGCGCTGCGTTGGCCACCGCGCCAGCGCCTATGATCAACAACCGGGTGCCCGCCTGAACCTGGCTTCGTTCCAAGGCATCCCAAGCGGTGATGTAGGGAACGCCATAGGTGGCAGCCTGAGCAAAACTGAGCGATTGAGGCTTGGGCGCGACAGCATCGGCCGGCATAACCACATAGTGCGCATGACAGCCGTCACGATAGAAACCAAAGCCCTTGCCGGTGCCGCCCCAAACCGCTTTCCCCTGAAGTTCCGGTGACCCGCTCACAACCACGCCGGAGAAATCGCGCCCGGGAATGCGGGGCGTTGTGGTGTACGGAAATCGCCCAAGCACGTTTTTCACGTCGCTGGGGTTGAGGCCCGCTGCCCGAACTTCAATCAGAACCTCGCCGGCACCTGGCACAGGTGTCGGCAGATCGCGTAGTTGCAGCGAATCCAGTGTGCCGGTTGCGGAAAACTGTAAAGCTTGCATGGTAGACCTCAATCACTGGGTGTATGCCAAACTGAGCCTAAATCAATCGCGCCCGTGTGGGCCGTCGAGATTTAACACCGGGCCTGCCGGCACAACGCCCGTTGGGTTGATGGTGGCGTGGCTGCGGTAATAATGCTCTTTGATATGCTTCATATTCACCGTTTCGGCCACGCCAGGCCACTGGTACAGCTCACGCACATAGCCGGCCAGGTGCGGGTAATCTTCAATCTGCTTCAAATTGCATTTGAAGTGCCCGTGATACACAGCATCAAAGCGGATAAGCGTGGTAAACAACCGCCAGTCTGCTTCGGTGATCTGTTCGCCGAGCAGGTAACGCTGTGTCGACAAGCGCTGATCCAACCCATCCAGTGTCTCGAACAAGGGCAATACTGCCTGCTCATACGCTTCTTGAGTGGTCGCGAACCCGGCTTTGTAGACGCCGTTGTTTACGTTGTCGTAAACCTGGGCGTTGACGCTATCAATCTCCGCGCGCAGCGCCTCGGGATAATAGTCGCCAGGCTTGGCACCAATGTCGTCAAAAGCGGAGTTCAACATCCGGATAATCTCGGACGACTCGTTGCTGACAAACCGATTTTGCTTCTTATCCCAAAGTACCGGGATCGTCACGCGCCCCGTGTACTCAGGGTCGGCGGCGGTGTAGATCTGGTGCATGAAATCGGCCTGGAAGATCGGGTCTGCAACAACGCCTTCGTCCGTATCAAAGGTCCAGCCATGCTCACGCATTAACGGGTTGACCACGGACACTGAAATCATCGACTCCAGCCCTTTCAGTTTGCGAAAGATCAACGTTCTGTGTGCCCAGGGGCAGGCCAGCGAAACGTACAAATGGTAGCGTCCGGCTTCCGCCTTAAACCCGCTGTCACCGGTAGGGCCTGCACTGCCATCCGCTGTGACCCAGTTGCGAAATTGCGATTCGCCGCGAGCGAATTTGCCATTGTTGGATTTGGTGTCGTACCACTGGTCAACCCACTGACCGTTTACAAGTAGGCCCATGATGATGTCTCCGTTTGTGTTTGAAGAGGAAGTACCCGGTCAATAAAATGCTTGCTCATGGTGTTGTCTATAAGCAACATCAGTTCATTTGTTCGATATGGGTACTATAGTTAAAAGGATTGGGAGGTAATAACGGAATGATTTGATTTTTATGATCAGGAAAACTGAATTATAACTTCGCTTATCACTTTGGATGCACTACAGACACTCAACGCGATAGAGCGGCGACAAAGCTTTGCCGCCATTGGTCGCCTGGTGCTAGAGCAGGGCCGGCACCCGGGGGTGAACAGGAGCGGTTTTATGACGATGAATGGCAGGACGGCTCAGGTTATTCCTGAGCCGTGTTTAAAAGGTCGGGCTTTTTAAGCGCTTTTTGAAAGAGATCTTTGTCTTCGGCGATGGCCATGGCGCATTTTTCAGCCATGTCGTCGCCCAGGCCTTCAACTTTCCGAGCCAGAAAAACCTGAATTTCTTCCGCCAGTTCCAATATTTTATCTCTGGCATCGGCATCCGCTTTTGATGTGAAAAGCATGGTGTCAGGGTTTTTTAATGCCATATCCAGGCCGTCCCTATCGGAAAAATAGACTGCTTGTACCGCCATGGTGATTCCTCGCAGTGAATGTCTGCTTTACTGTATAAAAAAACAGTGTATCTGACTGATACTGAGAAATACACCTAATTGCAGTAAAAGCAGCCTGCCGGCAGCAAAGACAGTCCTACAATTCCGATCAGTAGCGCAACAGCGCCGAGCCCCATGTAAATCCGCCGCCAAAGGCTTCAAGCAGCACAACGTCATTACGTTTAATGCGCCCGTCTCTTACCGCAACGTCGAGTGCCAGGGGAATAGACGCAGCCGAGGTATTGCCGTGTTTGTTAACGGTAACCACAACCTGCTCCATTGGCATGCTGAGCTTCCTTGCAGTCGCGGCGATAATGCGTAGATTTGCCTGATGGGGAACAAGCCAGTCAATCTCGGACTTTTTCATCTGATTGGCTTCAAGTGTTTCATCAACGATTTTCCCAAGGGTATTTACCGCAACCTTGAACACTTCATTGCCTTTCATCTCAACAAAGGCTTCGCCGGCTTTGACCCGATCAAAACCATCGGCAATACCGCAAGGCACGTGCAAGAGTTTTTCGTACTGGCCGTCTGCGTGCAGATGTGTGGAAAGAATGCCGGTCTCTTCGTGGGCTTCAAGAATCACAGCGCCGGCGCCGTCTCCGAACAGCACACAGGTGCCGCGGTCTGACCAGTCGATGATTCGGGAAAACACCTCTGCGCCAATAACCAATGCTTTTTTGCTCGTTCCGGTTTTGATGAACTTATCGGCAACGGAAAGGGCGTACACAAAACCACTGCACACCGCCTGGATATCGAAAGCAGGGCAGCCATGAATACCTAGTCTGGCTTGCAGAATGCAGGCCGAACTTGGGAAAATTTTGTCCGGAGTGGAGGTGGCAAACACAATAAGATCGATGTCGGTGGCATCAATGCCCGCTGCCGCTATGGCGTTCAGAGCAGCTTGTTCCGCAAGATCTACAGTTGTCTGGCCCTCAACGGCAATGTGCCGTTGCTCAATGCCGGTGCGTTCACGGATCCACCTGTCCGTTGTGTCTACCATTTTTTCGAGGTCTTTGTTCGTAACAATATTCTCTGGCAAGTAAGAGCCAGTGCCGGCAATGCGTGCAAAGGTCATTCGTAAAAATCCTGCGGTGTATCCGATGAGTCCAATTAGGGAGTCTCGTGCATTCAAAACGGCCTCTTTGGTGCTCGAGGCGCCGAATGCGTATCAAACACTCCTTGGCTTTTTTCCATGCTATACCCTTGAACCTTTGTCTGTTATTAGCGGTTTGTCAAAGGCGCGCTTTGAATCTTTGATTTAAGACGTTGATTTAAGGCCCTGACCTGGGCTCCAGAACATTAACACTTGCTGGTGATTTGACAATTATTTACAATATTTAATTCGCGTCACCGTAACGTGTGTGATAGGTGCATAATGCATACACTCGAAGCCGTTTCGTTTTCTGGAAAGTAGTACTAAAGACTCCAAAGTAGTACTAAAAACTTTAGGGAGATGACACGCCATGCAGGCTATAGCGCCGAATCACGAGGACTTGGCTAAGGACTTTTTGCGACTTACGCCGGGCGCCCTCAAGGCCAAGTACCCGAAAGATCCCGAAGTTCAGGGCGCACTTGCGCAGATTACCATCGCCCGGGAAATATGCCTGTCCGACAAGACTCTGGTCGCCCGGGCCGAACATGTCGAATCCGAGATAATGCGGCGCATTGCTTTAAATCTCGCACAGGGTCTCCCCGCTATTCTGCCCGATATCAATAGTGTTTGCCGCCGGGTGCGCCCCGAGAAGTAACGCAAATTCCCCCTCAATCCCAATCTTTTCCGGTTATCAGATTGGTCATTTTATGTCCGATCATGGCTGGCCTCACTCGGAGGCAGTTCGTTTTACGCGATCGCAGGTTTGGCAC
Source organism: Marinobacter antarcticus (assembly GCF_011049865.1). Lineage (GTDB taxonomy): Bacteria > Pseudomonadota > Gammaproteobacteria > Pseudomonadales > Oleiphilaceae > Marinobacter > Marinobacter antarcticus_A. The sequence continues at coordinate 95,711 of NZ_DRGY01000057.1, forward strand.
TAATCGTTACCGGGTTGGCGGCTGAGGGGCGCAGGCCTATCGCGCGTAGAACGCAGATTGCAGAGGGTGATGCAGATAATATTAGCGTTAAAGTCGCCAATACGCCGGCAGAAGAACTTGCCGGTGGGCAGTGCGATGCGCAGTTGTTTCTGCCGACATCCGATGCCTGGTTAGTGGCAATTGATCCGGAAACCGGTGCGAGTGCGATAGACCAGATGCTATGTCGTATCAAATTCCGCTCTCTGCGTTACGAAGGGCAATACACGCCTCCTTCAGAGCAAGGCACAATCGTGTACCCGGGGCACGATTTACGATATGACGCCGTTGCCACTTCCCATTGAGATGGATGTGCCAGGCATAGGTGGCCCAATCATTACAGGAGGCGGCGTGGCCTTTCTGGCGGCGTCGGTGGATGACTATCTGAGAGTTTATGATCTGACGACCGGAGAGCAGATATGGGGGGAGCGTTTGCCCGCGGGGCAGCCTGAATGGGGCGTGAATGGCGCAACGAACTTTTTTCAATGCAGTAGGTTTTTGAACAATTACAGGAGTATTTTGCTAACTAAAGAGGCGTTTTTAGGCTAACTTGCTCCTAGGCCTATAGAAAGATGCGACCAACGAAGCGCATAAATCTTGGGCAGCGTCACTGCTCGATATATGTCTAACAACAACAGCAAAGAGTGGAGAATTTTAATGATTAAATTACGTTTAGCGCTTGCAACCGCAGCGCTTTCATTGAGCATGGCCGGTGTGGCCGTGGCTGATTCTGTTACTTTCGGGGTTCAGGCTCCGATCACTGGCCAGTATGCAAATGAAGGCCAGGGTATTGAAAAAGCGGTTAAATTGATCGCGAAACAGCTCAACGAGGCCGGTGGTCTGCTGGGCAAAGACGTTAAAGTCGTGTCCTGCGACGATGAAGGCAAAGCAACCCAGGCGGCCCTGTGTGGTCGTGACCTGGCAAACCAGGAAGTGTTCGCGGTCATTGGCAGCTACACCTCTGGCGCCACAGCAGCCTCGCAACCGGTTCTGGATCGCGCCAACATTCTTCAAACCAGCGACGGCACCGCAGAGCAGTTGACCCAGAAGGGCTACAAATTGTTCTTCCGGAACGCGCCACCTAACAGCGCTGAAGCCGAATTTACCGGCGAGTATCTGGTAAATGCTAAAGAATACAAGCGCATCGCGATTATCAAAGATCACTCGAGCTTTGCAAAAGGTCTGGGTGAAGCGACGGCAGCCGCTGTTGAAAAACAGGGCGGCAACATTGTATTTGATGGCTTTATCACCGCAGGTTCACAGGATTACCGGTCTATTCTGACCAAGATCAAATCTGAAAACCCGGATATCATCTACTTTTCTGGCTACTACTCAGATGGCGGTCTGATTCGTTCCCAGCAAGCTTCGTTGAACATCGATGCTGACTTCGTAGGTGGCGATGCCAACCAGAACGTGAAGTTTGCAGAGATTGCAGGCGGAGCAGCGGAAGGTTCGGTCATCATTAATGTTCCGGCGCCTGCCAATCTTCCGTACCCGGAAGCCAAGCAGTTCCTGCAAGACTACCAGGATGCCTACGGTGAGAGCCCCCCAAGCATCTTCACACTGACCAATACCGACGGTATGCGTGCAATCGTGAAAGCGGTTCAGGAAACCGAAAGTTTTGATCCGGAAAAAGTAGCGGCTTACCTGCACGAACTCAGAGATTTCCCGGGCTTCACTGGCCCACTGGGCTTTGACGAAAACGGCGAGCGCCTCGGTAGTGCGTTCCAGGCTTTTGAAGTTCAAGCCGACGGCACCTACAAGACAGTCTATCCGCAACAGTAATTCAGACAGATCGTGAATCTACAACAAAACCGCGGTAACCCGTGGTTTTGTTGTATCCCCCTTTAAAACTGCCTTACATAGGTCGAATATTAATGGACATATTCCTGCAACAGCTCATAAACGGGTTAACAGTAGGAAGCATCTATGCGCTGATTGCACTCGGTTATACGATGGTTTACGGCATCCTCAGATTGATTAACTTCGCCCATGGCGATTTGGCAATTCTGGGTGCATTTATAGGTCTAACCGTGATTACCGGATTAGCTGGCAGCGGCGGCGCTCCTGCTAACTGGATTGTAATTGTCGCTTTTGTGCTTGCGGTACTAGTCGTCGCAATTGCAGGGGTGCTTCTTGAATTTACCGCCTATCGGCCACTGCGTAATGCCCACCGCCTGTCCGCCGTGGTTTCCGCTTTGGGCGCGTCTATGTTTATCCAGAATGGCATCATGCTGATCTGGAGCCCTCAGACACTTACTTTCCCTGAAGGCATCATGCCTCAAACCACCTACAACTTCGGGTCGGTGGTTATTAGTGCTACGCAGATATTCATTGTCACAGTCTCACTGTTGTTGATGCTTGCACTTTATTTATATGTGAACAAAACCCGCTTTGGAACGGCCATTCGCGCCGCGGCTATTGACCAGGATGCGGCAAGGCTGATGGGCATTAACGTGAACAAGGTTATCACCAGTGTGTTCATACTTGGGCCTGCGCTAGGCGCTATCGGGGGTCTGTTTATTGGTGTCTATTACCGTCAGGCGGTGTTCGATATGGGTTGGATTTATGGCCTGAACGCCTTTATTGCAGCCATCATAGGCGGCATCGGTAACATTCCCGGCGCAATGATTGGCGGCTTGCTGCTTGGTCTGTTCAGCTCTCTTGCCAGTGGTTACATCTCCAGCACATGGCAGCAGGCTATTGTGTTCGGTTTGCTTATTCTGATCCTGATGGTGCGCCCCACCGGCATTCTTGGCGAACGGGTGGCGGACAAGGTATGAAACTATCTGTCAATCGTAATATAGGTGCCGTTGTCTGGATTGCCGGACTGCTGGTACCTCTGGTCGCCAGTAATAGCTGGATCAGCATTCTTTCGATCTTTGCTATTTATGCGGTGGTTGCTCTGAGCACCGATGTGGTTCTGGGCCGTGCCGGCATGTACGACATGGGCCACGCCGTCTATTTTGGCGTTGGTGCCTACGTAACGGCCATTCTGAACGTGCAGTACGGCGTTCCGATCCTTTGGACCATGCCGATTGCGGTGGTGGTTGCCGCCATTGTTGGTATGGTTCTGGCGGCGCCTATGGTGAAACTGAGGGGCGATTATCTGCTTGTCGCGACGATCGGTTTCAACGAAATCTTCCGGATGATTCTGATTAACGACGTAGGCGGTGTAACCGGTGGCCCGGACGGCATTTTCGGTATTGGCGTGCCCAGTGTCTTTGGCTATTCCATCAGCAGTCAGGAAGGGCTCTTTGTGTTGAACTGGTTGTTGTTGGGCATTGCGCTGGTGCTGATGAACAATCTGGACAAAAGCCGGCTTGGCCGGGTGTTTCGCTATCTTAAAGAAGATGAGCTTGCGGCAACCACCCTGGGCGTGAACGCGCGTTACTATAAAATTCTGGCCTTCGGGCTGGGCGCTGGTCTGGCAGGAGCCGCTGGTACGCTGTTTGCCACGCAATTGGCCACCGTCAGCCCAAGTGCGTTTGTGTTTATGGAGTCGGTCACTCTGTTCGCCATTGTGATCGTTGGTGGTCAAGCGTCTATCCCTGGCGTTCTGTTGGGCACCGTTCTGATGTTTGTGGTTCCGCAGGTGTTCCGTGATCTCGCCGAATATCGTTACCTGGTGTTTGGTCTGGCCATGATTGTTGTCATGGTACTGCGCCCACAAGGTATCTGGCCAAGAAGGAATCGTCCCGAATGAGCACTAGCGAACCGACATTGCTTGCGCTGGATAATATCGGCATCAGCTTTGGCGGCCTCCGGGCCGTTGACCAGCTGAATCTCGAAGTCAAAAAAGGGCAGGTCGTAGGATTGATCGGCCCTAACGGCGCGGGAAAAACGACCGTATTCAACATTATTACTGGCGTTTACAAACCTACTGATGGGCGGGTGCTCTGGAAAGGCGAGGCAATTAACGGGCTGCCGCCTTATCGCGTCGCCCAGCGTGGAATATTGCGAACCTTTCAGACCATTCGTTTGTTTTCCGGCATGAGCGTGCTGGAAAATGTTCTGGCCGGTAAACATCTGCGCACCCGACAAACCTGGTGGGCGGGACTGTTGTCGACACCGGCTCAGCGTCGTGAGGAAAAGCAGCTCAGAGAGGAGTGCATGGAAATCCTCAAAACGCTCAAGCTGGATCATGTGGCCAATGAAGTGGCGACATCTTTGGCTTACGGTATTCAGCGGCGCGTTGAAATGGCGCGCACCCTGGCAGCCAGCCCGGAACTATTGATCCTCGACGAGCCTGCTGCGGGCCTGAACGACAATGAATCCGCTGAACTGAACAAAACCATACTCGATATTCGCGATTCTGGTGTCACAGTTTTGCTGGTCGAGCACGATATGAACGTTGTCATGAACGTGACTGACCACATTGTGGTGATCAGTTTTGGCCGCAAAATTGCCGAGGGCGAGCCTGAATCCATTCGAAACAATCCGGATGTGATTGAAGCCTATCTCGGCAAAGACGACGATGAAGACGAACAGGAGGCCTTCGCATGAGTCTGTTAAGCATCACTGATATGAAGGTCTCCTACGGCCATATCGAGGCCATAAAAGGCGTGTCGCTGGCCGTCGAAGAAGGGGAGGTGGTTACCATTCTTGGCGCTAATGGTGCGGGTAAAACCACTTTGATGCGAACGATCAGCGGTTTGTTAAAACCAACCGCCGGTACGATCACATACGACGGTAACGATATTACGCAAACCCGCGCTGACGCCATTGTGGGGCTCGGTATTGCCCATTCGCCCGAAGGGCGCAGGGTTTTTGGTACCTTAACCGTAGAAGAAAATCTGATGCTGGGTGCATACACGCGCCCGAGAACGGAGGCCCTGGAAACCCGAAAGCAGGTTTACGACTTGTTTCCGCGACTCCTTGAGCGTCGTCTGCAACTGTCTGGCACGCTCTCCGGTGGCGAGCAGCAAATGCTGGCTATTGGTCGCGCGATGATGGCCAAACCTCGGCTGTTGATGCTCGATGAGCCTAGCCTTGGGTTGGCACCCATTATTGTGAAGAACATTTTCGCGGCCCTGGCGGATGTTCGAAAGACGGGTGTCACCATCTTGGTCGTGGAGCAGAATGCCCGTATAGCATTGAAGCTTGCAGACCGGGGCTATGTTCTGGAAGTGGGTAAGATTGTTCACGAAGACACAGCCAAAGCCCTGATGGCGTCTTCCGAAGTGCAGGAAGCGTATTTGGGCAAAGGATAGGCTCAGACCGTCTCGCCCAGCAACGCTTCAGTTAACGCCCAATCAGCCAGATCATCGGCTGATTGGGCGTTCCTCATTCAGACAGTACTCAATACCCATTGCCCAATAGACGTTTCAGAACGTTGATCCTCTGACTGGTTTCCGGGCAGAATACAATGTCGCCTGTTTACCGGTAGGAGAGCCAGCATGAAACCAAGGGAAACGTTACTCGCGCAATTGGGTATTCGCCATCCGGTTATTCAAGCGCCGATGCGGGCGTGTCAACACCAGAGCTTGCGGCAGCCGTCACGAATTCAGGGGGGCTGGGTTCATTGGGAATGGGCGCCAGCAACACCGTTCAAGCCAGGAAGATGATTGAGCGTGCCCAAACCCTGACCTCCGGGCCGTTCAACGTCAACGTCTTTTGCCACCAACCTGCACACCGGGATGTAGATACAGAGGCCCGTTGGATCCAGCACATTGCGCCTCTCTTTGCAGAAGTGGATGCGGCACCACCGAGTTCGCTGGACGAGATCTACACGTCGTTTTTAAACGATGCAGATACCCTCAAAATGCTGCTCGAATTGCGGCCAGCGGCATAATGGATGGGTACGCAATGAAGGCGGCGCTGCAGGCCGGTGCGTCTGCAGTTCAGTTTGGAGCAGCGTTCATTTTGTGCCCGGAGTCGTCCGCAAATGAGGCCTATCGGGACGCGCTGAGAAGCGAGAGGGCAGCAGAAACACGCTTAACGAAAGTTCTATCCGGTCGGCCAGCCCGCGGTATCGTTAACCGGCTCATTTCCCTTGGCGAAGCAAAAGGCAGTCCGCCGCCGGCGGATTATCCGGTCGCTTACGATTTAACCAAACGTCTCAATGAAGCGGCATCAACATGTGAAAACCATGAGTTCGCCGCGCAATGGGCAGGTCAGGGCGCACCCTTGGCGCGGGAATTACCGGCTGCGGATTTGGTTGCGTTGATCATGGAAGAGAGTCGTAGTCAGGATCTTGTCTAGAGTCCATCCAGAGCCCAGCCAGAGTCCACTATTCAGGCCAACCACTCCAGTATCTGATCGTGGACCACCTTGTTGTCCAGCAGGTCCAGATGGCTCAGTTTTTCGAACACGCGGCAGTTTTCCGGGCGTATCGACAACGTTTTCAAGTTGTCAGAGTGTTGGCCCTTGGCGCTACCCAGTCGAACCAGAAGATCGCCCACCATCATGCTGGTAAAACCTGACACATCATTACCCACCGCTGCGGCTATGAAGTAGTGCTGAGTGCCTTCGAGCAATGGAACGGGCTTTCGGTAGTCCGGATGGAAGTCATCCTGATCGATGCCTTCCCAATCCTCATCCAGCAAATTACCGTGTCGCAGGTCCTTGATGCCAGCGCTGGTGTGCTCGCCCAGAGCAAACGGGCGGGCGTAGCGGAATTTCTTCATAACAAAGGTCAACAGATTCCCGGCTTTGGCGACGGCTGAACCATGGTGAGGTGATCCAAGGTAAAGGGCGCTTTTCAACAGGCCGGTCCAGGAGAGGCCGAGTTCGGCACCGTACCAGCAGGCGCTGCGGATAACGAGGCCGCCCATGCTGTGGCCTATCAGCGTTAGCTCCTCGACGTTCACCGGCCATGCTTCAACCAACGACTTAAGTTGTCTGCTCAACTCCCTGCCATTGCTGGAAATATGCCTACCTGTATTGTATTGGAGATACAGTGGAGTAACGCCCTGCGCACGTTGCAGTTCTGTACCCAAATCCCCTTCGTTGTTTCCCTTCCAGTACTCGTGTGAGAGGCATAAACCGTGAACCAACACCACAATACGCGGGCTGATATCCGAAGTGCTAACGCCACTATTTTTTGAGCCAGGCAATACGTACCCGCCATGACGATTTCTGAGGTGCATGGAAATTGCCAGAGGATTGTTGCTGGCTTCCAGGTGGTCGCCACACACGCCGTTTAACGCAGCCGCGACCTTCACGTTCTGTGTTGAATGTGAGGGTTCCTGTTCGTCTGAAAACTCATCGAACGCCCGATGCAGTCCCTGTTGCAGCAACGAGGTGGTTGACTGAATAAATTGATAAGTGCGACCCCGTCGCTCCTCAGCAGGCACTCCCGCGATATCGCGCAGCCGGTTCAAAGGGTTCACTTCCCTCACAACATTACGGTGCGTTTTTTCCACAATCCGGGTAACGCCACCGGTAACATCCAGAAGAAGCTGAGCTGAACCGTGTACCGACTTGATTGATATCATTTTACTGTGCTCCAAGAGTCGTTCAGAACGTTTTCATCAAACCCGCTCAGAACCCTTTAATCAAACCATAGTGTCATTATCCAACAAATTCTGACGCCGCACATGGCTGGATTCAAGAAAGAAGGTGGCCGCCCAATATTATGTTGGCTGCGCCATTCTGGGAGTCGGGAAGCGACGAGCGAGACCAGACTGTTAAAAATACACACATGATGCTATATTGTTTAAATATGAACAAATATCGGCAAGAGGTGCACCATGACGGCCATAGTTGAGCGCAGAAACGCAGAAGGTGATCGCGAGGCTGAGAAGGGTCGCGTTGCGCTAAAAGGCTTCTTTCGAGTAACGGAAGAGTGGGAGTGCAGTGCCGAAGAGCGGAGCAAGCTGCTTGGTGGCCCCTCCAGAACAACGCTTTATAACTACTCAAAACTGAACCCGACCAAGCTCTCCAATGACACAATGGAACGCATCAGTTACCTTCTGGGCATCTATAAAGCCTTACAACTCCTTTACCCGACGCATGAACGAGCCAATCGCAGAATCCGTTCAAAAACGTCGGACCTACCGTTTTGTGGCAAGTCTGCGATGGAGTTCATGGCCCAGGGATCAATGATGAATCTGATGATGACCCGTCAGTATTTTGATGACAAGCGGGGGTGGTAATGTTCTCGACCCCTCCGCTACATCTTCCCCAATGGGACACGTATCGGATTATTCCCAGCCATTATCCGCCTATAGACCTATTTGAGCGCATCTACGAGCCTGAAGAATTTGAGTTGGCGTTTGAGATTGAGGGTATGACGAACCCACGGCTACGTGACGAAGCCGGGGATATCCAACGGGTGTCACCCGGCGACCGGGTCAGCGGGCCGGGCAGTACACCTGTGATGGCCTCGTTCACCCACATTGGCTTCGGTAGCCGCTTTTCTGACAGACATTTCGGGGTTTATTACGCTGCCAGCACTCTTGACGCGGCTATCCGGGAAACCGTGTTTCACAAGGAGCGCGAGATGGCCGCCGCTAACGAAGACTCCATAGAACTCACCATGAGGGCCTACATTGGTTGCGTTGCCTTGGAGATGCATGATATCCGGGGAGCAGAGTTTTCAGATCTTCATAACCCCGACGCGGATGATTACGCCCTGAGCCAGAAGTTTGCGCGCCGTTGGCGTACAAAAGGTTCAAACGGGCTTTTGTATAACAGCGTCCGCCACCCAGGCAGTGAATGTATTGCGGCATTCAAACCGAAATCTGTGTCTATCCCGGTGCAAGGGCCGCACCTGAAGTATTTCTGGGACAGCGACAAGCAACGCATCACTCACTGGGCGGAAATAGGAGAGGCGCACTCCCTGGATGGATGGTGAGCGCTCGTGATCCTGACGCACTGCAAATAGTGGTAGAATCCCTTTTAAAATTCACGTTGCGCGCAACTTAATATTTTCCAACTCGCAGTGGCGGCCCATTCCAGTAGGATTCCCATGAAAAAGACCTTCAAGTTAGATCACCCCAAAATCAAAGTGCCGCGCGTTGTCGACTCGGTGAAGCACGACATCAGAAAATTCCTGAAAAAAGAACGGAAAGCCCCCCTGCCTTCCGGAGCGGTTTATTGGGGCTTTGATTGCAAATGTGGGCAATCGGAAGAGCTTGCGGTTGAGGTACACCCGTCAGCGTTAACGAAACAGATTGATGAGCTTGTTGAAAACAACATTATGACCATCTACGTGGAAATCACACCGAAAGCTATTGCGGCCGGTGAAACGTCTTCTGCGCAGGGAAACTAGTTATCAACAACAACGATGTTTTGCGACGGGTGCGTTACATTTTTGATTTTAGCGATCAGCTTATGCTTTCTATATTCAAGCTGGGCGGTTATGACGCAGGCAGGCCTGATCTGGCTGCCTGGTTGGCGCGCGAAGAAGAGCCTGAGTTTGTTTTGTGTGAGGATGAAAAGCTTGCCCGCTTCCTGAATGGGTTGATCATAAAAAATCGAGGGCTCAAAGATGATGAGGCACCTGAGCCGGAACGTTTCCTGAGCAACAACATGGTCTTGCGGAAGTTGAAAATTGCTCTGAACCTGCAGGCAGATGATTTAATCAGAATACTGGAACTGAACGAGTTCACGTTAAGCAAACATGAATTAAGTGCTCTGTTTCGGCGCCCGGATCATAAAAACTATCGAGAATGCCTGGATCAATTGCTCCGTAATATTCTTGATGGGATGGAAAAGCGCTACAGAAAAAATCAACTGTAGATCGCAAAGGCCAGGGTCGGCATGGGTGTGGAGAAATGCCACCATGATTAACGCATAGAACATCAGCTGGCGAGGATTGGTTGCGTTTTGTATTTCCCCCTTGGCCGTATCAATCTGTAGCGCCGCCAACGCATTTCGGGTGTCTGTGTTTTTGGGCCAGAAAGAAAATAAGCAGCCCGGCAATGGCCGTAGAGGAACCCACATAACCGGTAACCTGCCAGCCCATGCCTGCGCTGATGGCCATTCCGCCTAGCCATGGCCCAATGGCGTTGGCAAGGTTAAAGGCGGCATGATGGGAGGCCGCTGCAAGGGTTTGGGCGCCGTGGGCAACATCCATCAAATGGGTTTGCAGGGCAGGGCCCAGGGCCACCATGAGAGCCACCAAAAAGCAGGCAATCAGAATGCTCCAGATGGCTCCGGTGGCCAACGGAAACAGCGCCAACATAACGGCGGCCCAGAGCAAAATCACCCCAACACTTCGGAATTGCAGGCGATCAAATAACCAGCCACCCAGTATGTTGCCAACAAAACCGCCAAGGCCAAATACAAACAGGGCGACTGGAATCCAGACTGGATCGGCCTGTGTGACGTTCAAAAGCGTTGGCGCCAGATAACTGAACACGCAAAACATACCGGCAAATCCGACGGAGCCAATAGCCAACGGATACCAGATTTGCGGTTTATTGAACGCGCGTAATTCACTCAGGGAGCTGTGCCGGGATTCTTCGCGGTTCAATGGCAGGAAAAGGAAAATGAGAACCGTTGTGAGCGCGGCCACACACGCAACAAAACCAAAGGCGTATCGCCATTCCAAGTGCTGCCCCATCAGAGTGGCTAAGGGATTACCAAACAACAAGGCCAATGCCAGCCCCATCATAATATAGCTGACGGCTTTGGCTCTCTGATTAAGCGGTACCAGCGACGCCGCCACCAATGCGGCAACACCGAAGTAAGCTCCATGGGGCAGGCCAGCTATAAACCGGGAAATCATCAGAGTTTCGTAACTGCCCGCCATTGCACTGGCGAAATTAGCCACAGCGTAAAACGCCATCAGTGCAATCAGCAGATGTTTGCGGAATAGCTGAGCACCAAAGATCGCGAGCACAGGCGCACCAACCACGACTCCCAACGCATAGGCGCTGATCAGGTGCCCGACCTGCGGCTCGGTGATGCCAAAATCCAGAGCCACATTCGGCATGAGCCCCATAATGGCGAACTCACCGGTACCAATTCCGAACCCACCCATGGCAAGGGAAAATATAATCAAAATGACTTTTTGGCGTGAATAGATCATCGAGGCAGGTGAGGGTTCGGGCATAAAGGAGTGTTAATAGTTTTTAATATAATGAAAATCAATCAGTTCTTTAGCTGGAATAGCCTTACTAAAATAATACCCTTGCATTAAGTCACACCCAAATTCGTCTAACAGCGCAATTTGCTCACGTAATTCTACTCCCTCGGCAACGACAAGCAAACCCAAACTTTCTGCCATTGCTATGGTTGCTTTTACCAAGTCACGATCTTCCTTTTTTAAGGTTATTCCGTTGATAAAACTACGATCTATTTTAAGTACATCGAATGAATATCGCCGTAAATAACTCAGTGATGAGTAACCTGTTCCAAAATCATCCATTGACAATTTCACGCCCAGGTTGTGGAGTTCATTTAAGGCATCATCAATATAAGATTTACCGATCATCAATACACCTTCGGTAATCTCAAATTCTAAATTTTTTGCTTCTATCCCTGTTTCGTCAAGATGCGTTTTTATAAAACCTACTAATTCTTCATCTTTGAACTGACGAGGAGACAGATTGACCGCCATGGTATAATCACGGTTATGGCTTTTTCGCCATTCTTTTAAAACCTGAAGAGATTTTTTAATAACAAACTTTCCGATTGGAACAATTAAGCCAGTGTGTTCAGCAATTGGGATAAACTCATCCGGCGTTACATTATCAAGAATTGGACTGTGCCACCTAATTAACGCTTCTGCCCCGACAATACTTCCATTCTTTACGTTAAATTTTGGCTGATAATATACTTCGAACTCATTGCGCTCCAAAGCGCTATGAAGCTGTCCTTCTATTTCAAATCGACGCAACATGGTTTCGTTCATTTCTTTCGTAAAAAATGAATAGGTGTTACGCCCCAGTGATTTCGCTTGGTACATTGCTGTGTCGGCGTTTCGCAACAAGTCAGAGGCGTTACTGCCGTTTTCGGGATAAATTGCGATTCCAATACTGAGTGTCAGAATGAGTTCTCTGCCATCAATTCGAAATGGATCTCGGAATATTTTAAGTAAATTTTTGGATACCTCAACGGCATCGATTTTATCCGATAATGCTCGTAATAACACAATGAATTCGTCACCACCCAGGCGGCCTACAGTGTCTGCTTTTCGCACTGCACATTTTAACCTGCCAGCAGCTTCAACAAGCAGTTTGTCGCCTACCTCATGGCCTAGTGAATCGTTCACTTTTTTAAAATCATCTAAGTCCAAAAACAGCACAGCGGTTTTTTCAGCGCTTCTTTTGGTCTCTTCAAGCATTTGTGACAAACGATCCAGAGATAAAAAACGATTTGGCAGTGATGTTAACGTATCAAAATAGGCTTGCTGTCGGATTATTTCAGCTGATTTATATTGTTCAGTAATGTCTCGAACAATAATGATTATTTGCTTGTACTCTGTAAGATGGCAAAGCCTTGCTTCAAAATAGCAAATTCCGTGAGGCATATCTAACTTATATTCGAAACTTGAAACGCCCGTTTTATTTATCGCTTTATTGATGTATTCTCTAAACTTTTGTTCTATATCTTTGGGTAGTACATCTATTGATATTTCGTCGGTAGCATTCTTGGATAAAGGATAGAGATTTTTTTTATCGCCAGCGTGATAATCAATGATGGTTCCATCTTCTTTCATCAAGAAAAATAAATCCGGAGTGGCTTGAAATACAGCTTTAAGCATATTGTCTTTGAATACTGCTTGGTTTTGAGCTTGCCTTACATCCGCCAAATTTATATCAATACAATACATTTCTTGCTTTTTGTACTCATCCATGAATAACACGTGACTTGAAAATACGATGACGTCTTCACCGCTTTTGTGACGCAAAGTAAGTTCCGAAGCGGGTATTTCTATACCCTGATCAAGCCATTTTCTATGGGCAGAAATAATAGTGTCACGCATATTTTCAGGAGCGATTAATTCCTCTAACCTTTGACCCAAGGCTTCTTCTTTCGTGTAGCCATACAGTAATTCACTGCCGGTGTTCCAGTAGGTAACTCTACGGTCCTCGTCATATCCCTGGACAGAAATGGCGTCCACTCCATCAAATAATTGATGAACAGCATCTTTTGTCGCTGCTTTAGGGAACAGGATAGGGCTGATGTTGTCACCTCTTTGTAACCAAATGAATCGTGAATTAGCCTGGTAAAAACCCGAATAACCGCTGAGTTACACAAAACATTCATTAACGATAAGGTAGAACACCTGTAACGTTACATCAAGCAAGTCTTAGGCTAGGAGTCCCTATGATAAAGCAACCGCCCCAGGAAACCGCCTCTGTTGTTGAGACAATTGACGAACTTGCAGCGTTGGCAAATTATTCGCTCATGGATTCGCTAAACAGCGACCCTGACTCCAAGGCAGATGGATACGATTACGCCCCGCGACAGGTTTTCACCGGCCATTATGTGCCCGTTAGTCCAACGCCAATCGAAAAACCCGAGTATATCGCACACAGCAAAAACCTGTTTTGCGAACTGGGCTTCGCCGACAGCATGGCGCAGTCGGTCGACTTCATTCGCATGTTCTCCGGCGACATAACGTTCGTTCCTGAGCCCATGCGCAAGGTCGGTTGGGCGTGTGGCTACGCGCTTTCAATTTATGGGACGGAATATCACCAGCAGTGCCCATTTCAAACCGGTAACGGATACGGCGACGGTCGCGCAATTTCTGTGCTTGAGGCCGTTATCAACGGTCAGCGCTGGGAAATGCAGCTAAAAGGTGGAGGGCGCACCCCGTACTGCCGCGGTGCGGACGGCCGGGCCGTTCTGCGCTCCAGTGTTCGTGAGTTCCTGGCTCAGGAGCACATGCACGCGCTCGGGGTGCCAACGTCACGGTCGCTGAGTTTATACGTTTCAAAAACGGAGAAGGTAAGGCGGCCGTGGTACTCGGAGGGCTCGCATTCCAGAGATCCAGACATGCTGATATCGGAGCCCGTTGCCATCTCAACGCGGGTCGCACCTTCGTTTATTCGAGTTGGTCAGCTTGAGCTATTTGGTCGCCGTGCCCGCAAGGCGGAACACCCGCACGCGATGGAGGAGCTTGAGCAGATCGTGTTGCACCTGATTGATCGTGAGTACGAAGACGTCATCGACCAAACGCTGGTTACCGCCGAAAAAGTGGTGTTGCTTGCACAGGCGTTCCGTGGCCGATTGACATCGCTTATGGCCAACTGGATTCGCGTTGGTTACTGCCAGGGCAATTTCAACAGTGACAACTGTGCGGCCGGCGGCTTCACTCTCGACTATGGTCCTTTCGGATTCTGCGATGTGTTTAATCCGCAATACCAACCATGGACGGGTGGTGGGCATCACTTCTCGTTTCTGAATCAGCCAGCGGCAGCCGAGCGCAACTTTCACATGTTTTGCTCAGCGTTGCGGCCGTTACTGACGGCGCATCCGGACTGTTTGCGACAACTCGACGAGATTGGAAATGATTTTTCAGACGTGATGCGAGCGGAAATGGAGAAAATGTGGGCTGTGAAGCTTGGGCTTGGCTCTTTCCATCCGGCGCTTTTCAGCGAGCTCGCAACACTGATGGCGCAAACGCCTGTTGATTACACCATTTTCTTCCGGGAACTTTCGGCCGTGCCGGACGATATTGGCCCGCTCAAAAAAGGCTTCTACAACAGCTCGGCCTATAATGCAGACCCCGAGGGAATGGATAGACGTTGGTCAGAGTGGCTTACAAAATGGAAATCGCTCCGTCAGACTTGCTCGCGTGAGGACCTTTCTCGGCAGATGAAGCTCGTCAATCCCAAATACAGTTGGCGAGAGTGGCTCGTTGTGCCCGCGTATCAGCAAGCGGCCGCGGGGAACTATTCTTTAATTCGAGAGCTACAGGACGTTATGACGCAGCCATACGCGGAGCAATCGAGGACCATTGAAGAAAAATACTACCGGCGGAAGCCGCTGGAATTCTTCGAGCTTGGTGGTTCGTCGCATTACAGCTGCTCGTCGTGATTGTTCGAAGACCGGCAGCAGGTGTCAGTCGACGGCAATACCGCGCTCTATAAGACGGCTTCTCAGTAACTCGATCCTGCGCCGATCCACTCCCAGATCGTAGAAACCGATGAGCGATTGAGATCTCACGCCGGCGCCAATGCCGATTCCACTACCCAGGAAACGCCGCATTGGTCTTTAATCTTTTTGTAATGTTAGCTGGATAGACTTACCTCGGTTCTTCAAAAACACATAACCGAACTGACAAGGTAAGAGAACACTATGAGTAAGAAATATTTGAGCTTGGCGTTGGCGATTTCTACTGTTTCTGTTGCACAAGCAGGTACCGTTACGACTGACGGGGAGGACTTGTTGATCAATACGGAGAGCGGTATTGAGGTCAAAAGGTCTGATGATTCGGCGTCCTTTCAACTTGGTGGCCGTATTCAATGGGACTATGACGCCACGCAATCAGATGACAACGGCGTTGATACGAAGGATTTTGATGTGCGGCGTGCTCGGTTATACGTTAAAGGGCATTATGGCGACTGGGCCTACAAGACCCAGTTTAATGTAGCGGAAAGTGATGGTGTCGACGGTGGTGACGTCGAAGACCTTTACATTCGGTATCTCGGATTTGGCTCAGTAGCAAGCGTCACCATTGGTAAGCAAAAAGAGCCTTTTGGTCTGGAAGCGTTAACGAGTTCGAAAGACATTTCAGCGCTTGAGCGTTCGGCCATGACAGAGCGCTATGCTCCCGGGCGCAGTGGCGGTATTCAGTTAAGTGGCAAGGGACGCAACTGGACCTACGGTGTCGGTTATTTTGAAGCGGATGGTGACGGCAGCAATGACTTCAACAATACGGCGATAACGGCACGGGGTACTTTTGCGCCTATTCTGACGAATGATGCCGTTGTTCATCTTGGTGCGGGTTATACCAAGCGTGATGCCGATGTTCAGGCTGATGAGGTCGACACCTATAATTTGGAATTGGCTGGTCGTACGGGCCCCTTTCATGCACAGGCTGAATACTTTGATTCAGAGGAGGGCCAGTTTGGTGTGGATGGCTACTATGTGCAGCTCGGCTGGGTCATTACTGGCGAAAGTCGCCCATACAAAGCGGGGGTGTTTAAGCGCGTGAAGCCGTCGTCGCCCAAAGGTGCCTGGGAGCTGATTGCCCGCTTTGAGGATGGTGATGGAAAGTACAGTGACGTGGGGCTGGCCACAACCAACGGCGAGCAGAAGACGCTGGGTGTCAACTATTACGCCAATAATAATGTTCGACTCGGTTTGAGCTATATGGATGGCAAAGAAGCCAATGGCGAAAGTGGCGATGAGGTTCGTGCGCGATTTCAGTATGCGTTTTAATAATGCATGATTCTTGATCTTGGCTGCCGTTAGCGTGAGCTTAATGACAAACCGGGTTGCTGTATGAATGTTAATCTGATAATTCAGTCTGGATTCAGTTTGCCCTGTTAATCTTTTTAACGAGTTAGTGAGCTAGCGAATTAGTTAAGCGTTTAGGGCAGATATTTCTGCCCTTTTTTTGTTTGCGGCGTCCATTTTTGCTGAGGACAGGGATTGCGTGTGAGGCCGCTGACTGAGTTACAGGCTCCGGCTGCGTTCTCAGCAATGAGTGCCTATTCCCTGTCTTGCATAAAGCGATAAACTTGTTTAATTTTTTAGATGCACGTCGGTTCAGTTTCATTTTAGGTCCAGAGCGTAGAGTGGGCGTTGCTGGCCGGCGTTAAGTGCCAGAGAGCAAATGGACCTTAATGTGGCCTGTCAGGTTGCAGCAACCCACCATAGGTGTTTCGATAAGGCGAAAAACAGGGGCTATGTATGAGTCAGAAAGATGTTGGTAGAAGGTTGTCCCGGCGGCGGCTAATCCAGGGTTCTGCCGCGATGGGGCTTCTCGCCGGTTTTGACAGCATGATGCCGGCTTTTGCCAGGGGGAGGCTGGATAATTCCAATGTTTATCATACCGTGCGAGACGGTGCTGATATCTACGATATGACGATTGCACGAACGCCACTCACTATTGGTTCGAGAGTCTCCTCGCAGCCCATCACCATCAACGGTACCTTGCCAGCACCGCTGGTCAGGCTCAAGCAAGGCCGCGAAGCGATCATGCGCGTTACCAACAGGATGGATGAGCCAACGTCGATTCACTGGCACGGTGTGCTACTGCCATTTCAGATGGACGGTGTTCCAGGGGTCAGTTTTCCCGGCATCAAGCCGGGCGAAACCTTCGAGTACCGTTTTCCGGTCAAGCAGCACGGTACCTACTGGTACCACAGCCATTCCGGCTTTCAGGAGCAGCTTGGCCATTATGGGCCGATAATCATTGACCCTGCCGAACCCGAGCCAGTCGCCTATGAGCGTGAATACGTGGTGGTGCTGTCTGACTGGACCTTCGATGCTCCCGGCGATGTATTTCGTAACCTCAAGGTGGCTGAAGGCTACTACAACTACAACCAACGCACCGTTGGTGATTTCTTCAAAGACGTAGAAAACATGGGCTGGGGTGC
This sequence comes from Marinobacter antarcticus, assembly GCF_011049865.1. GTDB lineage: Bacteria > Pseudomonadota > Gammaproteobacteria > Pseudomonadales > Oleiphilaceae > Marinobacter > Marinobacter antarcticus_A. Next base: position 113,197 of record NZ_DRGY01000057.1, read on the forward strand.
CGCGTGGAGCAAAGCCGACATGTGGGGCAAGATGCGTATGAGTCCCCGGGACATTCTCGATGTCACGGGTTCCGAATATACCTACTTGATGAATGGTTCGCCCTCGGCAACCAACTGGACGGGACTGTTCCGGCCAGGCGAAAAAATTCGCCTCAGATTCATCAACGCATCAGCCATGACTTTCTTTGATGTGCGTATTCCCGGGCTCCCAATGACGGTAATTTCCGCTGACGGCCAGCCCGTACGCCCGGTTGAGACCGATGAGTTTCGCATCGGTGTGGCTGAAACCTACGACGTTATCGTTGAGCCAACGGACATTGCTCATACCGTGTTTGCGCAGTCACAGGACCGATCCGGGTTCGTGCGTGGCACACTGGCCAGCCGCCAGGGCCTGGAGGCACCGGTGCCCCCCATGTACCCGAGAACTGAACGCGGTATGGCGGCCATGGGAATGGGCGCGATGGACATGAAGGGCAGCATGAAAATGGGCAGCGACATGGACATGAAGGGCGGCATGAAAATGGCCGGCGATATGGACACAGCCCACGGCCCAATGAAGATGAATGGCAATGGCGAAAAAATGACCAAAATGGATGCGCCGTCCGACACAGTGAGCCTGAGCGCTGTCCCGACCGCCGGGCGCCCAATATCCCATGGTCCGGACAATCACGGCCCCGGAGCGGCAATGGTTGCTTCTAAACCGCAATCGCGTCTGGATGATCCAGGCGTTGGTTTTGAAACCGTGAATCATCGCATACTGACCTACTCGCAATTACAGAGTATTGATGGCTGGCCTGACAAACGTCCTGCGGAAAGGGAAGTGGAGCTCCACCTTACCGGCAACATGGAGCGCTATATGTGGTCCTTCGATGGCAAGAAATTCTCTGAAGTGGATGGCCCGGTCAAGTTTTATAATGGTGAGCGCTTACGGCTGATACTGGTCAACGATTCGATGATGGATCATCCGATCCACTTGCATGGTATGTGGATGGAGCTGGAGACTGGTGCGGGTGAGTACCGCCCACGTAAGCACACGATTTCTCTTAAACCCGGCGAGCGAGTGTCTGCCTTGATAACGGTAGATGCGCCTGGAGATTGGGCATTCCATTGCCATCTGCTCTATCACATGGAGGCAGGGATGTTTCGTGTCGTGTCGGTTGTCTAACGAGTTCAGGGTGTGATTATTATGATGATTCGAATAAAACAGGTTACGGGCATTTCTCTTTTGATGTTAGCAGCCGGGACCTCAGCCGCCGCTGGTACCGGTGTGCAAGCCGAACCGGACTGGGCGTTACCTGTTCACGACGACAAGGTCTTTGGTCAGATACTGGTTGATCGGCTGGAATATCAGCGAGACGGTAATGACGAGATCGCCCTGTGGGATGCCCAGGCCTGGCTTGGCAAGGATCGCAAACGGCTCTGGATAGAAACCGAGGGCAAAACAGATCTGTCCACCGAGAGCGGCGAAATCGAAAACTTCGATGTTCAGTACAGTTATCGTTTGGATGCCTTTTGGGACATCCAGACTGGTCTGGGCGCGCAGTCGACCTTCGGTGCAGACCCTAACAGGGAGCGTTACTCGGCTATCATTGGCTTACAGGGGTTGGCGCCCTACTGGTTTGAGGTGGATACAAACCTCAGGGTTACCGACGACGGTGATGTATCGTACGACCTTGAGGCTGAATATGACTGGTTGCTGACGCAAAGGCTTATTCTTCAGGGCCGCGGGGAAACCCTGGTCGCATTCAGTGACGTAGAGGAGTGGGGAGTGGGCACCGGCATCAACAATATTGGCCTCGGACTTCGGCTGAGATACCAGTTTTCGCGGGAGTTCGCTCCTTATATCGGTGTTTCCTATACGCGCTACTTGGGTAATACCAAGGATCTTCGTGAACGCGGAGGCGAGGGCGTCGACGCCTCGAGTTTCGTGGCGGGTGTTCGGTGGTGGTTTTAGAACGTTTTCAAACCGGTCGAGAACTCGGCCTGATGCGCACCAACTGGGAGGCAAACATTCACACCTGAAACACCGGCGCGAAACCACCGCCAGGCGTGCGAAAGTTGGTGGTCTGACCTTGGTATACACGTGCAGCGGCAAGCAAACGTTTTCCCGCGTAGGTGTAAAGGCGAATGTCGACCTTTCTCGTGGTTACGGTGCCGTCAATTCTCATGGTTCGTTCTCCTGCAGGAACGAAGTTCTGCGCGATATAGTCACCCTGCAGAATGTTTTCGAAAACGCGCCGGGTTAACTTGTTGCCACGGTAGACGCCCTTACTGCCATGGCCGGCAACCGGTTTGAAGAACAGTTGACGCCGGGCACTCCATAGCTCCGCCGCATCGTTTGCTGAAACCAGCCGGGTCTTGGGCACGGCCTTCTTCAGATACCCGGCCTCAGCTTCACTGAGTCCCCAGTCGCGCAGGGACGGGGGGTCGGATAGCAGGATCAGGTTTCGTTTGTCGGCCATGAGCGCGTGTACCCGGGGATTAGGTGTTACTACCACCGCGCCGTTGAGATAGGCGTGTCTTAACGCTTCATGCGCCGGGGCCTCCAGGGCGAAATCCACCAGCCGATTGTACACCATGTCTATGGGCTTACCCTGTGCTGTCAATGCGCCGTCGACATATTCAAGCTCAGACGGATCGAGTATCAAGGTATCAATTCCTCTGGCCTGGAGTAGCTGTTGGGCCAGTTGGAATTCGGGGAACATAAACTGGCTTCCCGGGGCATCGTCCACGATGGCCAGGCGGCAGGGCATCGTGCCAGTACGTTGGCTCTGCCATTCCTGTATGAACATGGCGAACACCGCATCCTCAAATCCATCCAGCGCCGGTTTGGTTTCTACGGTCTGTTGAGATGGGCCACAGCATGAATGTTGAGCCCGAGCCAGCACTGTGTTCAAAAACGCGCCGCCGGCATTGGTATTGATCTCGATCAACCGAGGGCCATCGGGACCCAAGTGAAAATCATAGCCCATGAACGCCCCGATGGGGCCTGGATTGAAATGTGCAATCTCCGGCGCCCAAGACAGGGCGTGTTCCTGATAGAGTGAAAGCTCGGCGGTTGATTCGATCGCCTGAACGATGCGTTCCATCGACTCAATATCAGCTCGGGGGACGAAAACCGGTGTGTTTGAAAAAAGGTGATGAAGTTCAGGAACCGCGGAGAGATCGTTTTCAGCACCTACAAATTGATTCCGGAGGCTCTCGGTGAGAGCTTTGCGGTCAAGGGTGACGCAGTAGCATTGCCGGTTAAGCTGGTCTGCGTGGGTATTGCTTGTTCGTTGGTTTTCCTGGGTTACGTCTTGCATTTGGAGCCCGTAGCGTAAGTAAGTTGTTCGGACGGTAGCTTCGGCCTTGATTCTCGTCAAACAAGTACATGTTTGGCAACTGTTTTCAGGTCTGTTTCAGCTTCGTGTGTCGGACTGCCAGAACCCCATCTTGCTCCAAACTGATACATTTATGATATAGCGTATCTGTATTAGAAAGTGTTTTGAATTTTGAAGCTTTTTTATGGGTTGGTTAACAAAAACAAGTTCCTATCCCCTCATGGAGGTTTGTCATGGCCGTCAATTATCGAAGCATATTTCGCCGAATTCCCCACATCTTCTTCGCGGCCGTCTATATGGCCCTGATGTCTGTACGTGCAGGTGCAGCCGGGTATGAGAATGCTCTGAAGGGTGTTAAAAACTATGACGCTGTCTATGAGGTGAGCCAGGGAGACCCCAAAATAGTTAGCCCCGTTTTCTTGGTAATAAAGAATTCCTACGAAGCACCTGAAGTGAAGGCGCTTTCGAAAGATCCCAACATCGCCATCGTTTTTCACGGGCCGGTGGTGAAACTGCTCTCGACTGATAGCGCATCGTTTAATGAGGCAGAGCTGGTCGAGATACAAAAATTCCAGGCGACTCTTAAACAAATGAAGAAGGACGGGGTAACGCTGGAAGTTTGCCGTTTCGCTTTGAAAGGGATGGGTGTAGATGAGGCGACGATCATTCCGGAGATCGACCCGGTAGATAATGGGTTCGTCTCGGTTATCGGCTATCAGATGCAGGGGTACGCGGTTGTCCGAATCCCCTAAACAAAAAAATCGGTTGTTGCTCTGCAAGATGAAGTTCACCTTGGGGTCTGTCAGTCAAGATTGATTCCGGTAAATTAAATACATTCTTAACGGCAATATTCAGGCCCGTTTCAGTTTTGTGGGCTGGACTGCCAGGTAATGACCACGCACGGGAGGTGCCTGGTTGCAGGCAGTCTCTTCTGGCCAGCAATAGTGGAAATGGAACAATCAGCGAAGTCGATACCAGGCACTGGTTCGTTAAACACAACCTGAGAGTTGGTGGTGGTCCGGAACATATGGTGCTCGCTCCAGACAACGAACGGCTCTATGTCAATAACGTTGAATCTGGCCAGGTTATGGGCTGCTTTACCGGTCAAAAATTTCACCAATAAAGGAATAGGGGGGTTAAATGAGCACGCAGCAAGATAGAACGAGTCGCTATAAGGAAGGTAGCCTAACCTTGGCGGGGACGGTCATGCTGGGAACCGGCGTTATGATCGGCGCGGGTATTTTTGCGCTCACCGGGCAAATGGCGCAGATGGCGGGAGCACTTTTTCCGCTGGCCTTTTTGGCTGCTGCAATCGTTGTTTCTTTCAGCGCTTACTCGCACATCAAGATTTCCAACGCCTACCCGTCAGCTGGCGGTATTGCTATGTACCTGCACAAGGCCTACGGCGATCAGCTACCGACAGCGTTTAACGCCTTATTGATGTATTTTTCGATGGTCATTGCCCAGAGCTTTCTGGCGCGAACGTTTGGCTCGTATACCATGCAGCTTTTCGGGGGCGACGACAGTGGACGTATGGTGTCTTTTTTGGGGGTCTCTCTCATTCTTGCCGCTTTTCTGATTAACCTTTTGGGCAATCGAATGATTCAAGGGGTTGCGTCTTCCATCGGTATTTTAAAGATCGGTGGCATTTTAGCGTTCGGGTTGGTCGGTGTCTGGTTAGCCGATAGTCTCGCTGTCGATTTTTCCAGCAGCGGTGACGCAGGTACGGTTGGTAACTTTGCTGGTGCAACGGCTCTGGGCATACTGGCCTTTAAGGGCTTTACTACCATTGCTAACAGTGGCGCCGAGGTGAAAGACCCACATCGCAATGTGGGGCGCGCCATCGTAATCTCAATAGCCATCTGTGTGGTGATCTACATATTGGTAGGCTTTGCCGTCGCAAGCAATCTGTCCCTCGCAGAAATCATTGAGACCCGGGACTACTCTCTGGCAGCGGCAGCACGCCCGGTATTGGGTGACTACGGTCTTTGGTTCACCGTGGCGATTGCCATGATGGCCACCGCAGGGGGCATTCTCGCCAGTATCTTTGCGGTCTCTCGCATGTTAGCGATGTTGACCGAAATGAAGCTGGTACCCCATAGCCATTTCGGAATGCCTGGAAGCATCCAGAAACACACGCTTGTTTACACGGTTGTCCTCGGACTTGTCCTGACCGCGTTTTTTGATCTTTCGAGGATTGCAGCGCTCGGGATTGTATTTTATCTGTGTATGGATGTTGCCATTCAGTGGGGCGTTTTGCGTCACCTACGTAAGGACATAAACGCCAACGTGTGGTTGCCAGCGTTAGCCATTATTCTGAACCTGGCAGTCCTTGGAGGCTTTGTCTGGGTCAAGCTGAATTCAGACCCCTTTGTGATTGGTGTAGCAGCAGGCACCATGATTGTGATCGCGGTTGCGGCCCAGGTTTTCCTGAAATCTTCAGCAAGAAGGGAGGCTATCGAAAGTGATGAGGCCCACGAAAAGCATGACTGATGCTCTCATCCGTTAAGAGCAACACAACAACCGGGACCATGTATGCCTCCCGATGTACTCGTAGATGCGCTGGCAGGGGGAGTCGAGAGACTGTTTTTTGTTGGTGCTGAAAGGGCCGGTAACCTCCGGGAATTGCGGTGGTTATTGGCAAAACCCGATACGCATCCTGGCCCTTGAAATGCGCCTGCCTGGGGTACTGTGCGCCTATGCCGTTCAAAGCCACTTGCGTAACAGTAGTCCAAGGCGGTCTTGCAAATACCCAAGCAAGCCTCGACGCCGCCAATCCGTATCCACTATTTCATTGGCGTCCTGTAAGTCACGTAAATAGTCGCTTCTCAACTGGCGATTTAACGCCCCGTTTTCCGATATCAGTATTATTTCATAGTTAATGAACAAACTTCTGTAGTCGAAGTTTGCGGTACCGATGCTTCCCCAGTCATTATCGACAAGGAGGATCTTTGCGTGCAGCAGGCGAGGGACGTACTCGAATACCCGGACTCCGTTCGCAATGAGCTCGCCATAAAATGCGCGAGCTGCCCACTGTGCTGGCGCTGAATCTGTTTTCTCTGTTGTCAGAATCCGGACATCGACTCCTCGACGGGCAGCGAGGACAAGTTGTCTGCGCATCCCACGGTCCGGCACAAAATAAGGCGTAACCAGCCAAATCCTTTCTGAAGCTTGATTCAATTCATTTTCTAGAATGCATCTTAATTGAATGCGGCAGTGACGAGTGGTGTTGGGGGTGATCCAGCTGTCATTTTTGGTTTGCCTGGGTGGGCTCCAATCCAGGTGCCCGTGCCAGAAGGCGTCGAAAAAAAACTCCACTTCTGCGGCCAGGGCGCCGGTGAAGCAGACATGTTCATCGCGCCACCGTGTCGGGCCGTAGAACCGCTGGGAGCCTTCCCGGTGAATGTTGAAACCTCCGAGATATGCTGTCTGGCCATCGACCACCAACAATTTACGGTGATCACGACGGTTGTAGCGCATCGGCTGCCGCCAGCTCCATCGGTGGAAGCGTTTCAGACGCACCCCAGCCGCCCTGAGCATGCGTCGGTGACGTCGTGTAAGACCGACACTTGAGCCCAGAGCGTCGACGTGGACGCGCACATCGAGGCCACGTCGGGACTGGCGCATCAGTTCATTAAGCAACAGGTTTCCGACTTCATCTGCGGCCAGAATATACGAGGCCAGAAAGACACGGCGGGTAGCCCCCCGAATCGATCTGGCCATCGCTGCGTAGAGTTCGTCACCTTCGCTGAAAAGTTCGAATTCAGTCGTTAATCGCTCTCCGGTATCGATCACCGGGAGTGAACTCTGCAGGACGGACTCTGACCCCTTCATATCAATGGCCTCAAGGCTGTGCATTACAGAGTCGGCGACTGATTGCTTCCCGTACGGATGAGTCTGGCACCCTATAGCTTCTCTGCTGCGTCATGTCTGGTGGTGGCGATGGTGATCTCAAGCCTACCAGACGAGGCGGCAATCTGGCTTATAAACTGAATGTTCGCTGAATTTGCCGTTTGCTCGCCGGGAATCCAGTAATTGAATGAAGAGAACTTGACTGGCGTCGAGTAAAAGGGAAGCAGGCCGGCCATATTGCGTATTCCGCGCCATCGTGACCCCCCATTCCGTTTGAACGTGACCGCCTGTTCCAGGCGATCGTGACCGCTCATTCCGTTTTATCGTGACCGATTTCGGGTAGTTTTCCGGAATCGCCGGTCACGATGCCGGAATCATCGGTCACGTTCCCCCGGAATCACTGCCAAC
>NZ_DRGY01000058.1 GCF_011049865.1 Marinobacter antarcticus
GGTTGTTGGCGTAAGCGGCATTACCTTAACGAAACTGGACGGCACAGCCAAAGGCGGTATTGTGTTCGCCATCGCCCGTCAGTTGCAGCTTCCTATTCGTTATATCGGCGTGGGCGAGCAGGTTGATGATCTGCGCACCTTCGATGCTGAAACGTTCGTGAACGCATTGTTTGCTGAATAAGTTGTTGAATAGTTTGCTGAATAATCCGATTACGTGGAGCAGTAGCCCGTCATGATCGAATTTCGCCAGGTTACCAAACGGTACGACAGCGAGCACACTGCGCTACGCCAGGTGAATTTTCATCTGGATCGCGGTGAGTTGGCGTTTCTGACCGGGCACTCGGGTGCGGGCAAAAGCACCTTGTTGAAACTCGTCATGGTGATGGAGCGACCCAGCGCCGGAGAAGTCGTCGTGGGCGGACAGGTGCTGAATAGCTTGCCGAGGCGACAGATTCCTTATATTCGCAGGCACATAGGCGTGGTATTCCAGAATCACCAACTGCTTTTTGATCGCACCGTATTTGATAACGTTGCGATGCCGTTGGAAGTGATGGGTGCCTCTCCCCGGGACAGTGGCCGGCGGGTGCGGGCAGCGCTGGATAAGGTCGGCCTGCTCAGCAAGGAGAAAATGAATCCGTTACAGCTCTCCGGTGGCGAGCAGCAGCGCGTGGGTATTGCCCGTGCGGTGGTGAACAAACCACCCTTGCTGCTGGCAGATGAGCCCACGGGCAACCTGGATCCCAAACTTTCTGCGGATATCATGAATCTTTTTGCGCAGTTCAGTCAGGTAGGCGTAACCGTGCTGATTGCCAGTCACGATCTTGCCCTGATCAACGAAATGGGCCGGCGCACACTGACTCTGGATCAGGGCAATCTGATTACGGGCGGTACATCGTTGCACGGAGGTGTCGGTGGCCGCTGATCCGTCATCCAAACGCCGCAAGCCGGATCCTGCAAGGGGCGCGAAAGTATCCCGGTCGCCCTGGCGTGAGCAGGCCGAATCCTATTTCACTCATCATCGTAAAGTCGCCCGCGACAGCGCTGGGCGCATGTGGCGAACGCCCGTGGCAAGCCTCATGACCTGGACAGTGATGGGTGTCGCCCTGGCGTTACCGGTGGCGCTCCTGTTGTTGTTAACCAGCCTTCAGGGCGTCAGCGCCGGTTGGGAGAGCAGTGCCCGCGTGACCGCCTACATGAAGCTGAGCGCGAGTCTTGAGCAAACCCGTGCGTTGGCCGATGAAATCGAATCAGATGGCCGAGTGGCAGAGTTGGAGCTGGTTGACCGGGATCGGGCGCTGGCAGAGTTTCGCGCGTCATCGGGCCTTGATGATGCATTGGACTATCTGGAAGAGAACCCCTTACCCCATACGCTGTTGATCACCCCGAAAGAGAGTGCCCGGTCCGCAGACGGTGTTGCCGCGCTGGTGACGTTTATCGAAGGAATGGACGGCGTAGAACAGGTGCAGGTGGATCTTGGTTGGCTACAGCGCCTTAACGCCATGACAGACCTGCTTGCACGGGCCGTCTGGGCGCTTGCAATACTGCTGGCTGCGGCCGTCGTGCTGGTGATTGGTAACACCGTAAGGTTGTCGATTGAAAGTCGCCGTGATGAGATTCTGGTGGCCAAGCTGGTCGGTGGCACCGACGGCTTTGTGCGTCGCCCGTTTCTGTACACCGGCGCCTGGTTTGGTCTGGGCGGCGGCGTTGTTGCCTGGGTGCTGTTGCAGCTTTCACTGTGGTGGCTGAGCGGCCCTGTCACGCGTCTCGCGGAGCTGTATCGCAGCGACTTCTCGCTCAGCAGCTTAAGTGTCGACGGTGCGCTTGCATTGATTATTGCAGCGATGCTGCTAGGCTGGCTGGGCGCTTGGGTTGCTGTAAAGCGCCACCTGGACGACATAGAACCGGGTGAAATTGCCGGCGGCTAATGATCCGGATTGCGGTAAGAGCGTATTGAAACAGAGGCTTGTTTCGGGGTAGCTTCTTAATCAGATAAAGTCAGGTTCGGAGGTTTATAGCATGGGTACGAGCTTACAGCTCATTGAGAAATTGGTTCCGGGCGCCAATCTTGAGGCATACATACAGGCCGCTAGCCGCATTCCGGTATTGACCGTGGATGAAGAGCGGGAACTGGCAGAGCGCCTTCACTACGATGAAGACGTTGACGCAGCGCGCCAGATGGTGCTGTCTCACCTGCGCTTCGTTATTCACATTGCCCGCAGCTATTCCGGTTACGGCCTGGCGCAGGCCGATCTGATTCAGGAAGGCAACGTTGGCCTGATGAAGGCCGTTAAGCGTTTCAATCCTGAATACGGTGTCCGGTTGGTGTCTTTTGCTGTGCACTGGATCAAAGCAGAAATTCACGAGTTCATTCTGCGCAATTGGCGCATTGTGAAAGTGGCAACCACCAAGTCGCAACGCAAACTGTTTTTCAACCTGCGCAGCCAGAAGAAAAAGCTGGCCTGGCTCAGCCACGCCGAACTGCACGCAGTAGCGGAAGATTTGGGCGTTGAGCCAAAGGTAGTGCGGGAAATGGAAGGCCGTTTGTCTTCCCATGACACCGCGTTTGATGGACCGATGGACGATGACGACGAAAGCGCTTACAAAGCGCCGGCCTACTATCTGGAAGATCGTCGCAGTGATCCGGCGGTTCAGCTTGAGAACGCAGACTGGACCGAGAACTCCAATGGCCGGTTGATGCAAGCGCTTGGGGCACTCGATGATCGCAGTCAGGATATTCTGCGAGAGCGCTGGTTGTCCGAGAGTAAGGCGACGCTGCACCAGTTGGCAGACAGATACGGTATTTCTGCAGAGCGTATTCGCCAGCTTGAGAAGAATGCCATGAAGAAAATCAAGCTTCAGATGGCTGAGGCGGTCTGATCCAGGCCTGTCACCTGGGTCCAGGCGGGTCACCCGGACGCGCGCCTGACACAGGCTCAAGAAATGCTTAAAACGCCACCACCGTTCAGGTCGGTGGCGTTTTTGTTTGTGATCGACCGTCGCCGTTAGCGACACCCTCTTACAAGATCGTAACTGGCCGGTGGCGTGAGTTATTCGTATTGTATTGGTAATGTAATCCATTATTTGGAGGGGATCTGGTGAAAGCGCTGGTAATCGAAGACGATCAGGACGTAGCAAATTATCTTGTCAAAGGTCTGAAGGAGTCAGACTTCGTAGTGGATCATGCAGCCGATGGCAAAGACGGCATGATGATGGCTGCCAGTGGCGAATACGACATTATGATTGTCGACCGAATGCTTCCGGGCATGGACGGGCTCTCCATCATCAAGACGGTTCGCGCGACGGGAAACCAGGTGCCGGTGCTGATTCTGAGCGCGTTGGGCGATGTTGATGATCGCGTTGAAGGCCTGCGCGGGGGCGGTGATGATTATCTGACCAAACCGTTTTCCTTTACCGAACTTCTCGCCCGGATTGAATCTTTGGTGCGTCGGAATCGCCAATCGGCGGAAACCGAAACCGTTCTGCGGGTGGCTGATCTTGAAATGGATTTGTTGGCACGCACTGTGAAACGCTCAGGCCAGAACATTGACGTTCAGCCCAGAGAGTTCCGGTTGCTGGAGTATCTGATGCGCAACGCGGGCCAGGTGGTTACCCGAACCATGTTGCTGGAAAAAGTCTGGGACTATCATTTTGACCCCCAGACCAACGTGATTGATGTACACATTAGCCGTCTCAGGGCAAAAATCGACAAGGAATTCGAGACACCGCTACTGCAAACCATCCGTGGTGCAGGGTACATGTTACGTGAAACTGCTTAGCCAGCTTAGGACATCGTCCTTCCAGCTTGCCTTGCTGTACATGGTGGTGTTTGCCACCTCGGTATTTTTGCTACTGGCCTTTATTTACTGGCGTACAGCGGGTTTTATGACCGCTCAAACCGACGAAACCATTGAAGCGGAAATCGCCGGGTTAGCGGAGCAATACCGGGGAAGGGGCGTCAATGGCCTGATCACGATTATTCGTGAGCGGGTTGCCCGCGACCCCAACGCCAAAACGATTTATTTGCTGAGCACCGAGGACTTCGTCAAGCTTGCCGGCAATATAGAAACCTGGCCGGAGGGGTCCCGCTCGGAAAGCGGCTGGATCAATTTTACGCTCAGCTCGGCTGTGGGGTGGACCGGCTCGGAGCGCCTTGCCCGTGCTCGTATTTTTGAGGTTCAGGGTGGCCTGAGGTTGCTTGTGGGCCGCGACGTTGACGAACTCACCAGTCTCAAACGGGTTATCGAAACGGCCATCAACTGGGGCATGGGGATCACCCTTGCGCTGGCCTTGCTTGGCGGCTTTCTGATGAGCCGGAGCACCACCCGGCGTATTGAAATTATCAACAACACCTCCCGGCGAATCATGAACGGGCATCTGTCTTTGCGCATACCCACGCGCGGCACAGAGGATGACTTTGATCAGCTCGCAGAAAACCTGAACCAGATGCTGGACCGGATTGTGTATCTGATGGAAGGCATCCGGCATGTGTCTGACAGTATCGCCCATGACCTCCGCACACCCCTGACACGGCTGCGCAATCAGCTTGAAAACACATTAATGTCGGTCGATAACGACGAGGCCCGCGACCAGGCTGGTCGAGCCGTTGCCGAAGCAGATCAATTGCTTGCAACGTTTAACGCCCTGCTGCGCATTGCACGCCTGGAGACCAGGGGCAATTTCGCCGATATGAAACAGGTTGCTCTGGATGAACTGGTATCCGACGCCTGTGAGCTCTACGAAGCGTTGTCTGAAGATAAAGACCAGGTTTTCGAACAATCCCTGGAAGATGGGGTCATCATTGAAGGTGATCGCGATCTGCTCTTCCAGATGATCAGCAACCTGATTGATAACGCCATCAAATACACGCCGGAGCATGGCACGATTGGCGTGGCCGTTCGTAAAGAGGGTGAGGAAGCAGTTTTTGAAGTCAGGGACAGCGGTATCGGTATTCCTGATGATGAGAAGGATCAGGTGTTCCAGCGATTTTACCGGGTTGGCAAAAGCCGCTCTCTGCCCGGCAATGGCCTGGGTCTTAGCCTGGTAAATGCCGTTGCAGAGATTCATAAAGGCCAGATTGTGCTCAGCGATACCTATCCCGAAGAGGAGCCACCGGGACTTACCGTTGCTGTGCGCATGCCGGCCTTTACCCATCCGCCCAAACGTATCAAGGCGGCTCCCGCAGAGCCTACATCCGATTCAGCCGACGGCGCCCCATATGCGGCATCAGAAATCGGCCGAGCCTGAGTCAGTGGCTAGGGCGGAAGCGGTTTACCTGTGACATCAGCGGGCCTATCATAGCGTCGGCACGGGTCTCAATCTGCCGGGTGACGCGTTCAAACCGGGAGCGGCTGAGGTTCAAACGAACCTGAATGCTGTCCCACTCACCTTCAAGATGCCTTTGTTCTGCCATCAGGAAAGCGGCAATGTTATGGCGATTAACCTTGCCGGTAATCCCCATCTGGTCAAGCCGGTAGCCCAACGTGTCGACACCTTCAAGGGCCATATTCAGGAGCTTCTGTGTGTTCATTTTGTTATCCCCATAGCCGGAAACGGATATATAGTCTGTTAAATTGAAATTATCGATGTTCCCTAGAGTGTACAACCTAATTTCGTGCCAGGATTGCCCGTTTGACTCTGACGAAAACGTAATTCATCGGCAACAGCGCGGTAATACCAAGTGTGGAGAATAGGCACTGTACACAGAAGCAAGCCTCAATAGCCGCTTGTTTCTACCTCCAGTACAGCGCTAGCCTTACCCCGTTTTTACGGGGTTTTTTTATGGCCGGTGATTAAGGTTGGAGAGGGAATGTTCCGGCAGTTGCGCTATTTGACGTAGTGAATCGAATTGATGTGCCAGAGGATTGTTCCGGCCTCCGTTCTCACTTCGGCGTCGTCGCCTACTTCTTTTTTCAACAGGGCTCGAGCCATCGGAGAGTCAATGGAAATATAATCGGTGCGATTGAAAATCTCATCGTAGCCCACGATTCGGAATGTCAGCGTTTTCCCGTCATCGTTTTCGACTTCTACCCAGGCAC
>NZ_DRGY01000059.1 GCF_011049865.1 Marinobacter antarcticus
CCTGCCCGGAAGACTGCAAGTATTGCCCCCAGAGCGGTCACTACAATACCGGCCTGGAAAAGGAAAAACTGCTGGAAATCGAGGCGGTGGTTGCAGAAGCTCGTGCTGCCCGGGAAAAAGGCGCATCGCGGTTTTGCATGGGTGCCGCGTGGCGCAGCCCTGCCGCAAAAGACATGCCGTATGTACTGGACATGGTTCGGCAGGTGAAGTCTTTGGGCCTGGAGACCTGCATGACGCTGGGCATGCTGAAGCCGGAGCAGGCAGGCGAGTTGGCTGAGGCGGGGCTTGATTACTACAACCATAATCTGGACACCTCGGAGAAGTATTACAGCCACATCATTACCACGCGCACTTATCAGGATCGGCTGGATACCCTTGAGAACGTGCGTGATGCAGGCATGAAAGTGTGCTGCGGCGGCATCTTGGGGATGGGTGAGGATGAGGATGACCGGATGGGCCTTCTGGTTCAACTGGCCAATCTGCCGCATCATCCGGAAAGTGTACCGGTGAACATGCTGGTGAAGGTGAAGGGAACGCCTATGGAGAATGTGGAGGACCTGGATCCGTTTGAGTTTATTCGCGTTCTCGCGGTCGCCCGGATTCTGATGCCGGCGTCGCATGTGCGGCTCTCGGCAGGGCGGGAAATGATGAATGAGCAGATGCAAGCGCTGTGTTTTCTGGCGGGTGCGAATTCCATTTTCTACGGCGAGAAGCTGCTGACGACGTCGAATCCGGAAGCGGATGCGGATAGAGCGTTGTTCCGTCGTTTGGGTATCCGGCCGGAGCAGCGGGAGCAGTGCGCTACTGAGGCGCAGGAAGAAGAAGCAATTGTCGGTGATTTAGAGCATGAGGCTACTCGTCACATGTTTTATGACGCTGCTCGGGAATCAGCCTAGGTTTTTTTGTGCGCGACTTCAATGCAGAACTGGAACAGCGAAAACTGGCCGGACTCTACCGGATACGCCGGCAGATTGCTGGTCCCCAGCAACCGGTTTTAACCGCCAACGGTAAGCGGTTACTCTCGTTTTGCAGCAACGACTACCTTGGCTTGGCAAATCATCCTTCGAATATTGAAGCGCTCCGGAATGCCTTGCCCGAAACAGGATTAGGCGGTGCGGCGTCCCATCTGATCTGTGGGCATCATGAGGCCCATCATTTACTGGAAGAACGCCTTGCGGCTTTTACCGGGCGCAGTTCGGCGTTGTTTTTCTCCACCGGCTACATGGCCAATCTGGGCGCGATTTCTGCGCTGGCGGGGCGCGGGGATACGGTTTTTTCAGATCAGTTGAACCATGCTTCCATTATTGACGGCTGCAGTTTGAGCCGGGCGACGGTGCGTCGTTATCCCCATGGGGACGTGGCATCACTGGCGGTGATGCTTGCTGAGACGCCCGGGCACAAGCTGGTGGTAACGGACGGTGTGTTCAGTATGGACGGCGATGTGGCGCCTCTGCGGGAACTGGCGGATGTCTGCCGGGCGCACGACGCGTTGCTTGTGGTAGACGATGCCCATGGGTTTGGCGTTCTCGGACCGCAAGGGCGCGGGAGTGTGGCGGAGCTTGGGTTGTGCGAAGCGGATGTGCCGGTTCTGGTGGGCACTCTGGGTAAGGCCGCAGGTACTAGCGGTGCCTTTGTGGCGGGGCCGGTGATGCTGATGGATTATCTGGTGCAGAAGGCCCGAACCTATATTTACACGACCGCGATGCCGCCAGCGTTGGCACTGGCTAGTTGCACCAGCCTTGAGCTGATTGAGCAGGGCGATGACCGGCGTGCGCATCTGCACTCGCTAATTGAGCGGTTCCGGCGAGATGCCGCCGCTTTCGGTTACCAGCTCATGCCATCGCGCACACCCGTTCAGCCGATCATGATTGGGGGCAATCAAGAAGCTTTGGCACTGAGCCAGGCGCTTGAAGCTTGCGGGTTGCTAGTGACCGCTATCCGCCCGCCGACCGTGCCCGAGGGCGAGGCGCGCTTGCGAGTAACGCTCAGCGCAGCCCATTCACATGATGATCTGGAATGCCTTCTGCAGGCCCTGTCGGATTGTCGCCACTTGTTAGGATCCTGATCAGTGAGTGAGGCTATGGCTAAGAAGACATTTTTTGTGACCGGTACCGATACCGGTGTTGGCAAAACCATGGTGTCCGCCGCAATTCTGGAAGCCGCCAAGGCGGCGGGTAAGCGCACGCTGGGCATGAAGCCTATTGCCTCGGGTTGCGAACACACCCCGGAAGGGCTGCGTAATGACGATGCGCTGATTCTCTTGCAAGCGGCCACTGAAACGGTTGCTTACGATCTTGTAAATCCGGTTGCGCTGGCGCCGGCCATTGCACCCCACGTTGCTGCCGCACAAGCCGGGCGTAACATTTCCGTGGACCGCCTGGTGGGGTTCTGCCGCGGTATGCACATGCGCCCGGCGGACCTTTTGCTGATTGAAGGTGCTGGTGGCTGGAGAGTTCCGTTGAATGACCGTGAAACGTACTCTGCCGTGCCGGCGGAGCTGGGTGTGCCGGTCATTCTGGTAGTTGCTCTCAGGCTCGGGTGTATTAACCAGGCACTCTTGACCGCAGAGGCAATCCGTAACGATGGGTTAGTGTTGGCGGGGTGGGTCGCTAACCACGCAGAGGCAGAAGAAATGAGCTGTGAGCAGGAAACCCTGCGGTATCTTATGGATCACCTGCTGGCGCCTTGTCTGGGCGTTGTACCCTGGATTGAGGGGGCCGGGCCGGACATCTTGGCGGGCGATCTCGATATCAACGTATTGTTTGAAAATTGACCCATAATATGGCTTAATGGTGTCAATTAATGGTCACTGGTACCTGCAATCATGATCAACAATACGCTGGCAATCGGTATTCAAGGCATTCAAGACGGCATGTCCGGCATGGAAAATGCCGCCCGTAAAATTGCGCGCGCCGGCGTTGATGGTCCCCAAGGCAGCGCCGAAAGCGGAAGCAGCCTTATTGAACCGATCGTTGATCTCAAGCTCTACCAGCGCAGCGTGGAAGCGTCTGCACAGGTGGTTAAAACAGCGGATGAAACGCTTGGTTCACTGTTAGACATCATGGTTTAAGTCCGGGCCCTACGAGCCCTCTATCGTCACTGCTTTCTACCTCTTTGAATAAATCTGCATCTGGCTGCTGTTCGTGAGTCGCGTAATACCGACTTCGCGCTCGGCTAAAACGCCTGAAAGAGCCCTGTTAATAGTCGTCAGACCCCCCTTGCTGCACGTATATTTCTCCTTTTGAGAGCCTCTCTGAAGGGTGTTTCAGACACCAATCTCTACACAAATTGTGCGCCCCGCTATTGACAATTCCATGCCTCTAAACGTATGTTTCAAACAAGTGTTTAATTAAAGCTGTAGCGCGCCGTGTTGCAGTGTCTGAGCTAACCCAAGGCCGCAAGCTGTTGTTCCTTTTCAGCCTAGACCGAAAACCGAGGTGGTTTACATGCCCGAGTACAAAGCGCCCCTGCGTGATATCAAATTCGTGATGAACGAACTGCTCGACAGCGAGGCCCACTATGTCAGCCTGGAAGGTGCTGAAGACGCAACTCCGGAGCTGATTGATGCCATTATCCAGGAAGGTGCGAAGTTTGCGGAGCAGGTGCTCTCACCGTTGAATGCGGTTGGCGACAGGGAAGGCTGTACCTGGAGCGAAGACGGTGTAAAAACCCCGTCAGGCTTCAAGGAAGCCTACGATAAGTATGTCGAAGGTGGCTGGCCGTCTCTGGCAGCTCACCCCAACTATGGTGGTCAGGGCCTGCCGGATTCGCTGGGCATTGTCATGAGCGAAATGAACGGCACCGCCAACTGGTCCTGGGGCATGTATCCTGGTTTGAGCCACGGCGCCATCAACACGCTGGAAGCACACGGTACCGAAGAGCAGAAGCAGACCTATCTGAGCAAGATGATCAGCGGCGAGTGGACAGGCACCATGTGCCTGACCGAATCCCACTGCGGCTCGGATCTGGGCACCCTGCGCACCAAGGCAGAACCAAGCTCGGACGGTTCATACAGCATTACCGGCACCAAGATTTTCATCTCCGCCGGCGAGCACGACATGACTGACAACATCATTCACATCGTGCTGGCGCGCCTGCCAGGCGCACCGGCCGGCACCAAGGGTATTTCCCTGTTTGTGGTGCCCAAGTGTCTGCCGGCTGCAGATGGCTCCGCCGGTGAGCGCAACGCCGTATCCTGCGGCTCAATTGAGCACAAAATGGGCATTCACGGCAACGCCACCTGTGTGATGAATTTTGACGGTGCCAAAGGCTGGCTTATAGGGCCTGAGAATAGAGGCCTAAACTGCATGTTCACCTTTATGAACGTCGCCCGTATTGGTACCGCTATTCAGGGCCTGGGCGCAGCTGAGCTGGGCTTTCAGGGGTCGCTGGCCTATGCCAAAGACCGTCTGGCCATGCGCTCATTGAGCGGCGCCAAAAATCCGGAAGGCATTGCAGACCCGATCATTGTTCATCCCGACGTTCGCCGCATGCTGCTCACGCAGAAGGCTGTTGCGGAAGGGGCCCGCGCACTGATTTACATGACGGCGCAAAAGGCCGATCTGGTTGAGCGTGGCAAAACAGAAGAAGAGCGCAAAGACGCCGATGAGCTGCTGGGTTTCCTGACGCCGATCGCCAAAGCGTTCCTGACCGAAATTGGCTATGAAGCCGCCAACCTCGGCATGCAGGTGTTTGGTGGCCACGGGTTCATCTCCGAGTGGGGCATGGAACAGAACGTCCGTGATTCCCGTATTGGCATGATCTACGAAGGCACAACCGGTATTCAGGCACTGGACCTGCTTGGCCGTAAAGTGCTGATGAGTCAGGGCGAGTCGCTCAAATGTTTCACCAAACTGGTGCACAACTTCTGCAAGGAAAACGCGGATGACGAGCAGATGAAGCCGTTCGTTGAGCCGCTGAATGTGATCAACAAGGAGTGGGGCGACCTGACCATGAAAGTGGGCGTGACCGCCATGAAGAACCGTGAGGAAGTGGGCGCTGCGTCGGTAGATTATCTGATGTATTCCGGCTACGCAGTGTTTGGTTACCTGTGGGCTCGTATGGCGAAAATCGCTCAAGACAAGCTGGCAGAGGGTACAACGGAAGAGCTGTTCTACAACGCCAAGTTGCAGACTGCTCGTTTCTACTTTACCCGCATGTTGCCGCGCACCAGGACTCACGCGGTCACCATGCTGGCGGGCGCGGACACCCTGCTGGATATGCCGGAAGAAGCCTTCGCGCTTTGATGTCATTCTGATATCAATCGGATATCCCAGAGCATCGAAAGGTAACCGTTAAGCAAAGCCCGCGCTCTCCAGGGAGGCGGGCTTTTTTCATGAGTTACGGTTTGGTTTGAGTTAGAATATTGCCCATAAAATAGAATAATCCCGGTCACACGGCCCGCGCAGGTGAACTGGCTTTGAGCTTGTTTGCCACCTGCACAGACAGTTCAGGAATTTGGAGAGTTTTAATGGCTGATTATCAAGCACCTTTGCGTGACATGCGTTTTATACTGAACGAAGTTTTTGATGTACCGACTCTTTGGGCATCATTGCCGAAAGTGGCGGAAAACGTAGACCCCGACACCGCCGATGCGATTCTTGAAGAGGCCAGCAAAATCACCAGCGGCGTACTGGCCCCCATCAGCCGTGAGGCAGACGAACAAGGCTGCAAATTGCACGACGGCGAAGTCACCACGCCGGAAGGCTTCAAAGAAGCGTATAAGACCATTGTGGAGGGCGGCTGGAACGGCCTTGGCGGCAACCCTGAGTTCGGCGGCATGGGCATGCCGAAAACGCTGGTGGCCCAGTTTGAGGAAATGATGCAGGGCGCCAATATGGCGTTTGGACTTGCACCTATGCTGACGGCCGGCGCTTGCCTCGCACTGGATGCTCATGGCAGCCAGAACCTGAAAGAAAAATATCTGCCAAACATGTATTCGGGTGTCTGGTCTGGCGCTATGGATTTGACAGAACCCCACGCCGGAACCGATCTGGGCATTATCCGCACCAAAGCCGAGCCCAACGATGACGGTTCGTTCAGCGTGACGGGCACCAAGATTTTTATCACTTGGGGCGAGCACGATATGGCGGAGAATATTGTTCACCTTGTATTGGCAAAGCTGCCTGGCGCCCCGAAAGGCCCCAAGGGCATTTCCATGCTGCTGGTTCCCAAGTATCTCGTGAAAGACGACGGCTCCCTGGGTGAGCGCAACAGTTTGAGCTGTGGCTCCCTTGAGAAAAAAATGGGGATCAAAGGCTCGGCAACCTGTGTCATGAACTTTGACGGCGCTAAAGGCTGGCTCGTAGGTGAGGAAAACAAGGGCCTGAACGCCATGTTCACCATGATGAACTATGAGCGCCTGGGTGTGGGTGTTCAGGGTATCGGCGCCGCAGAGGCTTCTTTGCAGAGCGCGCGGGAATACGCCATGGATCGCGTTCAGGGCCGGGCGGCGACAGGCGCACAGCAGCCTGAAAAGGCAGCCGATTCGATTCTGGTGCATCCCGATGTGCGTCGCATGCTGCTGACTATGAAAGGCTATGTTGAAGGCGGTCGCGCTTTCTCAACGTATGTGGCGCAATGGCTGGATATCGCCAAGTACGCGGATGCCGCTGACGAAGACCGTCGCAAACACGCAGAAGGCATGGTTGCGCTGCTCACACCGGTGGCCAAAGCCTTCCTGACTGATCGTGGTCTGGACGCCTGCATCATGGGCCAGCAAGTGCTTGGTGGTCACGGGTTTATCCGGGAGTGGGGCCAGGAACAGTTGGTCCGGGATTGCCGCATTACCCAGATATACGAAGGCACTAACGGCATTCAGGCGCTGGATCTGATGGGCCGAAAAGTGGTTGGAAGCCAAGGTAAACTGTACGAGCTTTTCGCGGAAGATGTAGCAGGCTTTATCGAGGAAAACAGCGGTGAAGAGAGCCTGCGGCCGTTCCTGGAACCGCTTGCAGCGGCACTCGAGCGTTTGTCGGACGTCACTGAGCACGTTATTGCCCAGGCTTCGGACAACCCGGACGCGGTTGGTGCGGCCTCAGTGGATTACCTGGATCTGTTCGGGCTAACCGCGCTGGGCTATATGTGGGCACGCATTGTGAGCGCTGCGGCACCCAAAGCCGGAGACGACACGTCAGGTTTTTACAGTGGCAAGCTGAAAACCGCTCGCTTTTACTACGATCGCCTGTTGCCGAAAACCGTGTCCCTTGCTGAGGGCATTCGCAGCGGCAGTGATTCCATGATGGCACTGACGGCCGAAGAATTCTGATACGTTTAGGTGATCAACGCTAGGCAGCCAGAAGCGCGGACATATCTCTCAGATAATGCCAGGGAGAGAGGTCATCAAAACCTTTCGCCGCGCGATCGATCTGGCTGCACAGCTTTATGGCTTCGTGCAGTTGCATTGGGTTCAGTCGTCTTGCCGCCTGTTCCAGTGCCCGGGCTCGTTGGGGTTGAAAAACGCCACGCTTTTTGAAAAAGGCCGTGGGGTTTTCGGTTCGGTTTACACCTGTTTTCAGTTCGAGCAGGAGGTTGAGGTCGCGGCTCAAAACAGCCAGAAGGCCCAGAGGGTTTTCACCTTCTTGCTGTAAAACGCCAATCATTTTGCCCGCGTGGGGCGCGCGCCCGCTAATCAGTTCGGTGACCAGTTCAAAGCCATTGAAACGCGAGCTGTCCTGAACGGCCTGTTCAATCACCACCTCATCAATAGCGTTGCCATCCGTAAGGAGCGCTAACCGGTCGAGTTCCTGACTGGCGGCAAGCAGGTTGCCCTCAAGCCGCTCAGCCAGCATTGCCAGGGCTTCGCGGGTCAGATTCAAACCCTTGTTGCTTGCCCGTTGCTGAAGCCAGCCCGAAAACTTGTCGGCATCCACCGGCCATACGGGCACGTGTACGCCTTTGGACTGTAGCTCCTTGTACCATTTGCGCCGGGTTTCAGAGGCGTCCAGGCGGGCGCTGATGAGCAGAACAATAATATCTTCGGGGGGCTGCTGAAGAACGCGCTCCAGCACGGAACGACCGTCTCCCAGTTTTCCGGTGGGTAGGCGAATCTCAATCCGGCGACGTTCAGAGAATAAAGACATGGCGCTGAGCTCGTCCGCAACGGTATTCCAGTTGAGCTGCTGATCTGCGTGGAAGGTGAGGCGATCGTGAAAGCCTGCCTCTTTTGCGGCGCCCCGGATCTGATCGCAACACTCCTGTACTAACAGAGGTTCATCTCCGGACACCAGATACACCGGGGCAAGGCCCTTGCGGAGAATCTGCGGCAACTGGCCCAGGGTTGTTTTCATTGTGGGGTAGCGGGCGTCACGGCGGGTGTGGCAGAGGGCTCCACAGATTGCGTGTTGGTCGCGTCGCCCTGGGCGCTGTTCTTCGGCTGATTGTCCTGAATTTCCTGCAACCGTTCCGGAGTAATGGGCGCCAGACGGAAGATAATCTGCTGCGCCAGACGGTCGCTCAACTGCCGCTGAAGGTTTTCCTCTTCACGCTGTTTGGCAAGCACGTTGGTTTCATCGTATCGGTAGCTCTCGCTGGTCGTAAGGCGAGTGCTGGCGATAATCGGAACCCCGTCACGGCTGATCAACTCAAGGTTAACTGAGTGGCGGAGAGTGTACTCGGCCGCAGCTGCCTGAGCGGTAACGGCTGAAGCCCTGCGATCTCGTTGAAAATCCCGAATTCGCAGGCGATAGTTTGCTTTATCGCCGGATGCCAGTTCCACGCCTCCCAGCTCAAGTTGTTCACGAACGGAAAGGCAAAGAGACGCAGGTACTGGCTCCTGGCAATCCAGATCCAGGGGTTCAAGTGCAGAGGAAACCGGCGGCGCACCCCGCAACTGAAAACCACAGGCGCCCAAACTGATGGCCATCGCAATAACGGCCATCAATCGGGCGGGGGCTTCCTTCAGGGCATAGAGGCGCATATCAGTTGGCCACCACGTTAACCAGTTTGCCGGGCACGACAATGACCTTGCGCACAGTAGCGTCCTCAATGAACCGTATAACATTTTCGTTTTCCAGCGCCAGCGTTTCCAGGTCAGCCTTGCTGATGTCTGCCGGGACCTCTGCCTTTGCGCGTACCTTGCCGTTAACCTGTAAAACCACCTGAATCTGGCTACGGACCATGGCAGTTTCATCAGATACAGGCCAGGGCGCGTCGACAACCGGGTTGGTGTGGCCCAGGTCCTGCCAGAGCGTGTGGCAGATGTGTGGCACGATCGGCGCCAGCATCAGTACGGCCGTCTCCAGAGCTTCCTGGCGGGCAGCGCGGGTTTGGGGTTCATCGTCGCTCAGCCTGCTGACATCGTTTAACAGTTCCATTACGGCCGCGATAGCCGTGTTGAAGGTAAGGCGTCGGCTGATGTCGTCGCTTACCTTGGCAATGGTTTCGTGGGTTTTACGGCGCAGGTTTTTCTGTGCATCGTTCAGCGCATTCAGCTCAAGTGCCGGGGCAGCGCCGCCAGCAACTTGTTCGTTTACCAGACGCCACAGGCGTTTGAGGAAGCGGTGGGCGCCTTCTACGGCGCTGTCTGACCACTCAAGGGACTGTTCAGGCGGCGCTGCAAACATCATGAACAGGCGCACCGTATCCGCACCGTGGGCATCAATAATGGACTGTGGGTCAATGCCGTTATTCTTTGACTTGGACATTTTGGTCACGCCGCCGGCGATGACAGGTTGCCCGTCGCCCTTGTGAACGGCGCCTATGGCATGGCCTTTGTCATCCCGCTCGACAATGACGTCTGCAGGGGCAATCCAGATCTTTCCGCCTTTGTCATCTTCGCGGTAATAGGTGTCTGCCAGCACCATGCCTTGAGTCAGAAGCTGTTTGAACGGCTCGGAGCTGTTGACCAGGCCCACGTCGCGCAACAGCTTGTGAAAGAAGCGCGCATACAGCAGGTGCAAAATCGCGTGCTCAATGCCACCGATGTACTGATCGACCGGCAACCAGTAGTTGGCTGCGGCGGGATCGAGCATGCCTTTGTCGTAATTCGGGCTGCAGAACCGAGCGTAGTACCAGGACGACTCCATAAAGGTGTCGAAGGTGTCGGTTTCCCGCATGGCCGGCTGGCCATTGAATGAGGTTTTTGCCCACTCGGGATCGGATTTGAGTGGAGACTGAACCCCGTCCATGGCCACATTTTCGGGCAGGAGAACCGGTAACTGATCGTCGGGCACCGGTCGCTGAGTGCCGTCTTCCTGGGTCACCATAGGAATAGGCGCGCCCCAGTACCTTTGGCGGGACACCCCCCAATCACGAAGGCGATAGTTAACCGTGCGTTTGCCGATGCCGCTTTCTTCCAGGTAATCGGCAATGGCATCAAAAGCTTCGTCGCTGGTCAGGCCGCTGTATTTACCCGAGGACACCAGCACGCCTTTTTCAGGAAAGGCCTTTTCCTGAACATCGATTTCGCGACCATCAGTGGCGGCGATCACCTGTATCACGGGCAAGCGATACTTGAGCGCAAATTCGTGGTCTCGCTCATCATGGCCCGGCACGGCCATCAGGGCGCCTGTGCCATAGTCAGTCAGCACAAAATTAGCGATCCAGACCGGAATTTCTTCTTGTGTGAGCGGGTTTACAGCTTTGAAGCCGGTATCCACGCCCTTCTTTTCCATTGTGGCCATGTCGGCTTCGGCCACCTTGCTGTTACGGCACTGATCGACAAACGCCTTGACGTCTTTGTGGCGCTCAGCGGCCGCTTTGGCCAGCGGATGCTCCGCAGCTACCGCCATATAACTCACCCCCATCAGGGTGTCCGGGCGGGTGGTGTACACCGTCAGGCCGTCGTCGCTGTCCTTCAGTGGGAAGGTCAGTTCCGTACCCATGGACTTGCCGATCCAGTTGCGCTGCATGGTTTTGACCTGCTCCGGCCAGCCATCCATGTCGTCCATGTCGTTCAGCAGTTCTTCGGCGTAATCGGTGATGCGAATGAACCACTGGGGAATCTTTTTTTGCTCAACCAAAGCACCAGAGCGCCAGCCACGGCCATCAACAACCTGCTCGTTTGCAAGAACGGTCTGATCGACAGGGTCCCAGTTCACGGTGGACATTTTTTTGTACACCAGACCCTTTTCATAAAGCCGCGCAAAAAACCATTGTTCCCAGCGATAGTAGTCTGGCTTGCAGGTTGCCAGCTCACGGCTCCAGTCGTAACCAAAACCCAATTGTTTGAGCTGGTTTTTCATGTACTCGATGTTGGAATAGGTCCACTTCGCCGGCGCGGTTTTGTTGGCGATGGCGGCGTTCTCGGCGGGCAAGCCAAACGCGTCCCAGCCCATGGGCTGCATAACGTTTTTGCCTTGCATGCGCTGGTAGCGGGAGATCACGTCGCCGATGGTGTAGTTTCGCACGTGCCCCATGTGCAGCTTGCCGCTGGGGTAGGGGAACATGGACAAGCAGTAGTATTTGGGTTTGCCCGGCTCTTCCCTGACTTCAAAGGTTTTGTTTTCGTCCCAGAAGGTGCGCGCATTGTGCTCTACGTCACGGGGATTGTACTGCTCGTCCATACCTGCCATTTCCAAAGTTACCCTGTATAAAATGATGTGCGGAGCGGCCGGACATTCTAACGCACACACGGCGTAACAGGTAGTCCGGCCATAGGCTTGTTCGCTTGCCAGCGATGGCCCACAATGAGGTCAGGGAATTCATAAAAGGACCATGCGATGACTGACACCGAGCGAAACCAACTCTCAGGCAAAGCGTTAGAAGCCTATGATCGCATGCTCGAGCAGGTACAGAGCCGGCTGCGCACAATGCAAGACACTACCCTGGAGACTCTGGAGGGGGAGGTCGATAACGCCATAGAGGCAGAACAGGAACTGAGGGAGATGACCAAGGACGAGATCAGCCTCCTTGGCACCTACCTGCAAAGGGATCTGGAACATCTCATGCACTTTGTGGATGAAACCGGTGAAGGCCTGGCAGAGTGGTTGCAACTCGATATGTCGCTACTGGAACAGCGGTTGACCGAACGCCTGCTGTCAGTCGCCGATCAGACTCTGGTAGACACGTTGGCGCTGCGACAAAAACTCGAAAGCCACGATGCCGGGCAGTATATTTCCGGTGAGGTCGCAACCGCTGGCATGTTCCAGTGTCTGAACTGCGAACACATGCTGTGCCTCACGTCCACCAGTCACCTGGAACCTTGCGAGGCCTGTGGGTCGCACTACTACAAGCGCGTGACCAGCCGCTGGCCGAGAAAAGAAAGCTGATCAGGTTTTAGGAACAACCCGCTCACGGACAAACACAATCAGAATCAACGCCAGGGTCAGAACCGGCCACGAAGCCGTCACCATATAAGGCGTATTGCCGCTGGCTTTGAATACCTCACCGGTCAGCACCGCGCGCTCAAACTGCGGAATACGCGCTGTGATTTGCCCCTTGTTATCAATGATCGCCGTCACCCCGTTGTTGGTGCTGCGAATCATGTATCGCCCGGTTTCCAACGCTCGCATGCGGGCGATCTGCAGGTGCTGCAGCGGCCCCAGTGAATGCCCAAACCAGCCATCGTTGCTGATCGTCAGCAGCAAGTCCGTGTTCATCGCATTACGAGCGAGAAAATCCGGATACGCCACCTCATAACAGATAAACGGCATGACCTTGGCGCCATTGACCTTTAACGGCGCCTGATTTTCCGGGCCAGGGGTAAAGCTCGACATGGGCAGGTCGAAAAAGCCGATCAACCCTCGCAGAACCCCCTCAAGAGGAACATATTCCCCGAAGGGCACCAACTTTTGCTTGTGGTAAATCCCTTCGCCGTTGCCAATGGCCATAATACTGTTGTGATAGGTAAAACCGTCTGCCCGCTCGCTGAAGCCGTACCAGGGGATGCCCGTAATGAGCGTGCTGTTTTCGCCCAGCCGCTCATCGATGTGATCAATAATCGATCCCGCCTGATCCTGGGGAATGGGGATTGCTGTCTCGGGCCAGAGGATCAGATCGGTATCCCAGTAGGGTTCGGTCATCCCCAGATAGGCCACAATTTGATCTTTCAGAAATTCCGGATCCCACTTAATGTGCTGGGGAATGTTGCCTTGCATTGCGGCGATCGAAATAGGCTTGTCACCGATTTCAGTCCAGTCAACGCGATTCAGTGCGGGCGCAACGAGCCAGGGGATCAGCGCTGCCACTGCCACTATGCCAGCGCTGGTGTGGCGCTGCCTGATGATCAACCACCCGGTTGCAAAGGCGGCGGCGCCCGTGGCGGCAATCCAGAACGTGATGCCGTGAACGCCAACAATCGGTGCCAGCCCCGCCAATGGGCCATTGGTATGAGCCGTGCCCAGATACAACCAGGGAAAACCGGTAAGCAGCCAGCTCCTGAGCCAGTCCCCGAGAATCCAGATGGCCGGGAAGAGAATGAGCCGCCGCACGGCACTGTCTTTTGCCAGTTTGCCCCAGAACCAGAACGTGAGAGCAGGCACTAGGGCAAGCCCGGCTGCGAAAGCGACTGTGAGCAGTACCGCAACGAAGATGGGCGTGTTGCCGTACTCACTGATGCTGATGTAAACCCAACTGGCGCCCGAACCAAACAGGCCCAAGCCCGTCAGCCAGCCAGCCGCGAAGAGCTTTTTCGACGGGAGCGGAACAGTAACCAGCAGGATGAGCAGCATGGAAACCGGCCCAAGCCACCATAGATAAAACGGCGAGAAGGTGAGGGTTTGCAGAGCGCCGGCAACCACGAGGGTTGCCGAGCTTAACCAGCGATTGGACAAAAACGAATGGGCTGGAGCAATGAGCGGTTTTGAATCGTCACGACTCACTGCGGGTTACCTGTAGCAAGCGGATGACACGGTTATCAGCATTGGCAATGGTAAAGCGTAAGCCGCCGAATTCGATGGTCTCGCCGCGTCTGGGCAGGTGTCCAAATTCTTTGAGTACGACGCCGCCAATGGTGTCGAATTCCTCCTCATCCAGCCCTGTGTTGAAAAACTCGTTGAAGTCATCAACCGGTGTGACCGCCTTGATAGCATAAGAGCCGTCGCCGCGGGCCTTGATGTGGGTTTCCTCGTCGAAGTCGTGTTCATCTTCGATTTCCCCGACGATCTGCTCGAGTACATCTTCAATGGTTACCAAACCCGCCGTTCCGCCGTATTCATCCACAACGATCGCCATATGATTGCGATTTTCTTTGAACTGCTTGAGAAGCTGGTTCAGGCGTTTGCTCTCGGGAACGAACGTTGGCGGGCGCAGAATCTCACGCACGTGAGACCAGTCCATGTCGTTCTTGAGCGCCAGTGGTAAAAGGTCTTTGGCGAGAAGCACACCGATGACGTCGTCCTGGCTGTCACCAATAACCGGGAATCGGCTGTGGGCCGATGAGATAACTTCGTCCAGAAATTCTTTTGGGTCCTGGGAGGCACGAACGGTAACCATCTGGGACCGTGGAATCATGATTTCATCCACGCGCATGTCCACCACCTGCATGGCACCTTCGATGATGCTCATGGCATCCACATCGATGATGGCCTGGGATTCAGCATCCCGTAGAATTTCCAGCACGTCTTCGATTGATTCAGGCCCGCCGGAGAAGGCATGTGAAATACGTTCCAGCCAAGACTTGTTAGAGCCTTGACTGCGACTCGACTGATCGTCGCTCATGAGTCTTTTTCCATTTCCTGCGCTGCGTAGGGATTGCCGAACCCGAACTGTGCCAGCAATCTGATTTCCAGAGCCTCCATGGCCTCTGCGTCATCATCGTCTACATGATCATAGCCTTGAAGATGTAACATCCCGTGCACCACCATGTGCGCCCAATGAGTTGTTGGCTCCTTGAGTTGCTCCCGGGCCTCGGCGTCCACCACGGGGGCACAGATAACGAGATCTCCTGCTAATGGCACCGTTATACCGGCTGGCGCTTCAAATGGAAAGGACAACACATTGGTGGGTTTGTCCTTGCCGCGGTATTGGTGATTCAATGCCTGGCCCTCTGAGATCCCGACGATGCGAATGGTTACCTCTGAAGAATCCTGCTCAAGCCAGGCGGCCTGAGCCCAAGTCTGAAAGAGAGATTCCGCGGGCACGCCTGGCCCCTCAAACACGTTCTGAAAATCAACCGTCAGTTCATTCACCGTTTGCGGTCGCTCCCGTCATCAAACGAATCATAGGCTTCAACAATTCGCTGAACCAGCGGGTGCCGCACAACGTCTTTGGCTTCAAAACGGGTAAAGCCAATGCCCGTGACGTTGTTGAGTACGCCCGCTGCGTGGATCAGCCCGGAATTCTGGCCGCGCGGTAAATCGATCTGAGTGGTGTCGCCGGTAATCACCGCCGTGGAGCCGAAACCGATCCGCGTCAGGAACATTTTCATCTGCTCGCGGGTGGTGTTCTGGCTCTCATCGAGAATGATGAATGAGTTGTTCAGTGTTCGGCCCCGCATGAAGGCCAGCGGCGCAATCTCAATCACGCTTTTCTCAATCAGCCGTGTGACGTGATCAAACCCGAGCATTTCATAGAGTGCGTCGTACAGCGGCCGCAGGTAAGGGTCCACTTTTTGCGCCAGATCGCCGGGCAGAAAGCCCAGTTTCTCTCCGGCCTCAACCGCCGGGCGCACCAACAGGATTCGCTTTACCTGCTCGTCTTTCAGTGCTTCCACGGCGCAGGCCACGGCCAGCCAGGTTTTACCTGTGCCAGCAGGGCCAATACCGAAGTTGATGTCGTGGGAGCGAATGCTGTGAACATATTTTTGCTGATTCGCACCGCGAGGCTTGGCGGTAAGCTTCGGGGTTTTGATGATGGTGACGGCACCGTCGAAGGGCACATCTTCCGGCAAGCGCTCAAAGCCGGTTTCGCGGATGTACAGGTGTACGGTGTCTGGTGAAATGTCTTCGGTGGCTTCGGTTTCCCGGTAAAGATGACGGACCACTTCTACTGCTGCGGCAACGTGCTCGGTGGCGCCCTCCACCCGGAAATGATGGCCTCGGCGGCTAACGTTTACTTCCAGGCGCCGTTCGATATGCTTCAGATTTTCATCGAACTGGCCGCAAAGCGTGGTCAATCTGCGTTGATCCACCGGGTGTAAGTCAAATTGTCTGGAATCGTTGGTGTCCAATATTACTCCGGATCTGATGGTTTCCCGCTCTCTGGCGGATGCGTGGCTCGCTGCGGTGCAACGATTTGGAGATGGAAAGACGAGCTTTAATACAGCTCCGAATCCACGGGCAAACCGCGCAGAGAATTCGCATAAGCCTGAACAATCTCAACGTCGATGAAGTGACCGACGATCTTTGGATTCTCATGTCGGAAATTCACAATCCGGTTGTTCTCCGTGCGCCCGGAATATTCACCAGGATCCTTCTTCGACAGACCCGTTACCAGGATGCGTTGGGTGGAACCGACCATCTTGCGGCTGATATCCATCACCGTTTGATTGATCCGGTCTTGCAGGATTTTCAGGCGTTGTTTCTTCACTTCCATCGGCGTGTCATCCGGTAAATCGGATGCCGGCGTACCCGGGCGAGCACTGTAAACGAAGCTGAACGACATATCGAAACCTATGTCGTTAATCAGCTTCATGGTGTCTTCAAAGTCCTTCTCGGTTTCGCCGGGGAAACCAATAATAAAGTCCGATGAAAAGCTGATGTCCGGGCGGATTTTGCGTAAGCGTCGCAGCTTGGATTTGTACTCAAGTGCTGTGTGGCCGCGCTTCATGGCTGCCAGAATGCGATCCGAGCCGCTTTGTACCGGTAAGTGCAGATGGTTGACCAGCTCCGGTACTTGTTCGTAGACTTCAATCAACGCATCGGTAAATTCCACCGGGTGCGAGGTGGTGTAGCGAATGCGATCAATGCCGTCGATGGTGGCGATCAAAGTAATAAGCTCGGCCAGGTCCATGACATCGCCATCGTGGGTCTCGCCTCGATAGGCGTTCACGTTCTGGCCCAGCAGGTTGACCTCACGCACATTCTGGCTTGCCAGGTGAGCCACTTCGGCGATGACATCGTCGGCCGGCCGGCTGACTTCTTCACCTCGGGTGTAGGGCACCACGCAGAACGTGCAGTACTTGCTGCAGCCTTCCATGATAGACACAAACGCAGAAGGGCCGTCGGCGCCGGGATCCGGCAGGTTGTCGAACTTCTCGATTTCCGGAAAGCTCACATCCACCACGCCCACACCGTTACCTTTCATGCGTACTTCGGTGATCATATCCGGCAGGCGGTGCAGGGTTTGCGGGCCGAAAACCATATCAACGTAAGGTGCCCGGTTGATAATGGCCTGGCCTTCCTGGCTGGCCACGCAGCCGCCAACGCCGATAATCAGCTCCGGTTTTTTGGCTTTCAGTTTTTTCCAGCGCCCCAACTGGTGAAAGACCTTCTCTTGCGCTTTCTCACGGATGGAGCAGGTGTTCAGCAGCAGGATGTCCGCATCCTCCGGGGAGTCGGTCATTTCAACCGCTTCGCCGGTTTTAAGCAGGTCGGCCATGCGGGATGAATCGTATTCATTCATCTGGCAACCGTGGGTTTTGATGTAAAGCTTTTTGGCCATGGGTCTCAACATAACTGGATGTATGTGGCGCCTGGAGCTTCGAAATGTCCGGATCTGGCGCACTGAAAGGAATAACTGCGCAGTATAACGGTGTGATCATTCCGCAACCAGTGTTGTCTCGGTAAACTGCCAGTCACTTTCTTGCCTTAATCCTCTCGATTCTCAAGAAATCGCTCAAGCTGCTCCCGCAAAGCCTTAGGCAAGCGCGTAATCGTAAGCGCATCCTTATCCCGGTCGTAGTAGATCGCCTGATTCACCAGATCCGAAGAAAAGGAAACACTCATGCCGCCACCGGAACCCGCAATACGCACCAGCTTCTTCACTTTGCGATGATCCGGGTGCAACACGCCGCTCTCGGGCATTTCCGCAGATTTGTTGGCAAACTCCCGGAAGCGCTCGGGCTGATCCTCATCCAGATAGCCAGATAACGCCTCAATGGCAACCGGCTCACCCAACGCATGTTGCTCCTTGCAGAACTCATAGGCCCGAGTGCGCACCTCGCCGGCTTTCTCCGGCTCAGAAGATTTCGCAAAAGCCTCCACGGCATCCAGAAACGTCAGTGTTTCCTTCTCCACGTCTACTTGGTTGGTGAACCCGCACAGCCGGATAAACAGGTCCCCGGGGTCGCCCGTGCCCCGCGCATGAACCAGCGTAAGGTAGTTCTCCGCTCGGTTGTCGCCCAGCCAGTCATCCAGCTCAACGCGCATCGCCAGATTCAGGCGTGACATGCTCAGTACGTCGGTGGTGTCCAATGCCTGGTTGCCATCAAAGCGCAGGGCGCCGTCGCTTTCCATAATCAGCACATAAACAACATCCGAATCCGCCAATGCCTCGTGTACAACCACTAGTTGCCCCTGAAACTCTTCCTGGGAGCCTGTCAGTAATTCTTGCCACTGCCCGAACAGCCGGTCGGTGAAAGAGGCAAAACTCTGTTTATCCTCAAGGTAATCCTTCAGCCAGCTCGCAAGCGGGCTTTCACCAATATCATCTGAAAATCGACCGTATTTCTTGCCAGGCTTGCTGTTGAACAGGCGTTTCATCTGTTTGTGCAAGGCTTCGTAATCGCCGCCCGGGGCTTCAAGGGCTTCACCACTTTGAAGGCGGGCAGGTTGGCCCGGCTGGTATTGGCTTGAAAAAGCGGTGCGCAGATGTTTGATGGCCATAAACAGAAAAGTCCCGAATGAAGAAACAAAAAAGCCCTGAAGGGGTAATTTCAGGGCTGCCGATTCTGACATGGACGGCGGTTACATTCACGGCTTAAAAGCGAATTGTTGGAGTGGGCGGTCGCCAAGGGACGGGGGTGTCTTTTCTGCCGGAAAAAGCAACTCGCTGCGCTCAGACATCTTTTTCCGGCAGAAAAGACACCCCCGCCCCTTGGCCTTTGTCACTGCAAGTCAGGCTGGGGTGAGGCTTGTCCCTGTTTAAATTCTCTTGGTTCGAATCAGTTTCTGCACCAGTGCTGCTGCGGAATTGGAAACCTCCTCCGTGCTATCGGCTGTTACTGAGACATTGGCTACGTCGGAGCCCAGGTTCACGGCAATCGCGATCAGGCCGTAAGCAATTAACAGTTGCGCGGAGCGGCGACGATCGTCTGCATTGCCGGCGTTGTCTTCACTGAGAATGACTGAGGTCTTGCCCTGGTCGAATAACGCTCGCTCTAATGCCAACGCAAGAGCCGGTGCCTGTTTGCCGGTGCAGCCGATGATCAACGGCTTCTGCGCAAGCCTGCGTTCGCGCTCTTCCGGGCTTACCGGTTCCAGAGTTTCTGCCGTATCTGCCAGGCCATCAATCATGCCGGCGCCGACGGTTACGTTGGTAAGCCGGTCGATAACGATGAAGCTGCCTGTGGCGTGGTTGCGCTGGTAGGCGTCAAACGCAATTGGCTGGCTCAGGGTCAGTTCACACAGGCCAATTTCATTCACCTGCAGTAGGGCAGGGTTGGCGTTTTGCTCCAGGGTGTTTACGTCGGTCTGGTAATGAATCTTGCGGACCGTGCCGGATGTGTAGGTTGGGCCCAGTTTGATGTCATACAGGCGTCCGGTTTGCAGGGGCGCGTCGGTCATCCATACGATGTTGGCGTTGAAGCGGTTGGCCACTTCTGGCTCGTCTTCCGGCTTTACCAGCATGTCGCCGCGACTCAAGTCAATCTCGTCTGTGAGCGTCAGCGTTACCGCCTGATCGATGTAGGCTTCGTCGAGGTTGCCATCGAAGGTTACCACTTCCTTGATGGTGCTGGTGCGCCTGGAGGGCAGGGCCATAACCGTGTCGCCCGGGCGGACCACGCCGGAAGCGATGGTGCCGCAGAAGCCGCGGAAATTGAGGTTAGGCCGGGTGACGTACTGTACCGGAAACCGGAAATGCTCCAGGTTTTTGTCGCGGCCTACTTCTACCGTTTCCAGAATATCCATCAGCGGTTGGCCGTTAAACCAGGGCATGTTCTCGCTGGGGTTGACCACGTTGTCGCCTTCCAGCGCTGAAATCGGTACAAACCGGATATCTTTGAGCCCGAGTTTGGCGGCGAAGGCCAGGTATTCTTCCCGGATTTCGTTAAACCGATCTTCGCTGTAGTCCACAATGTCCATTTTGTTAACCGCCACCACGATGTGCCGGATACCAAGCAACGAGGCAATGTAAGAATGCCGGCGCGTCTGGGTCAGCACTCCGTGGCGGGCGTCGATCATAAGAATGGCCACTTGTGCCGTGGAGGCGCCGGTGGCCATGTTGCGGGTGTATTGTTCGTGTCCCGGCGTGTCTGCAATGATGAACTTGCGCTTGTCGGTGGAAAAGTAACGATAGGCAACGTCGATGGTAATGCCTTGCTCACGCTCGGCCTGCAAGCCGTCAACCAGCAGGGCAAGGTCCAGCTTTTCGCCGGTGGTGCCCATTTTGGCGCTGTCGGTTTTCAGGCTGGCCATGTGATCTTCGTAGATCATTTTGGTGTCGTGCAGCAGGCGGCCAATTAGGGTGCTTTTGCCGTCGTCAACACTGCCGCAGGTTAGCAAGCGCAGCAGTTCTTTGTTCTCGTGCTGCTTCAGATAAGCCTGGATATCGTCGGCGATAAGATCAGATTGGTGTGCCATATCAGAAGTACCCTTCGCGCTTTTTCTGTTCCATGGAGCCGGCCGAATCGTGATCGATCACGCGGCCCTGACGTTCTGAACTGGTGGCCAGCAGCATTTCCTGAATGATCTCGGGCAAGGTGTCTGCCTCGGATTCAATGGCGCCGGTCAGTGGGTAGCACCCAAGGGTGCGGAAACGGATGGATTTCATCATCGGCTTCTCCCCCTCTCTTAGCGGCATGCGATCGTCGTCCACCATAATGAGCGTGCCGTCGCGCTCAACCACCGGGCGCACGGCGGAATAGTAAAGAGGCACCAGCTCGATGTTTTCGAGATAGATGTACTGCCAGATATCCAGCTCGGTCCAGTTGGAGAGCGGGAACACGCGAATGCTCTCGCCCTTGTTGACCTTGCCGTTATAGGTATTCCAGAGCTCCGGGCGCTGATTCTTGGGGTCCCAGCGGTGGTATTCGTCACGGAACGAGTAGACGCGCTCCTTGGCTCGGGATTTTTCTTCGTCCCGACGGGCGCCGCCAAAGGCTGCATCAAATCCGTATTTGTCCAGGGCCTGCTTCAGCGCCTGGGTTTTCATCACGTCTGTATGCTTGGCGCTGCCGTGGGTGAACGGGCCAATGCCCTGTTCCACGCCGTCCTGATTGGTGTGCACAATCAAATCCAGCCCGTATTCCCTCACCTTGCGCTCCCGGAAATCAATCATGTCCCGGAACTTCCAGGTGGTGTCTATGTGCATCACAGGAAACGGCAGCTTGCCGGGATAGAAGGCCTTTAGCGCCAGGTGCAGCATGACCGCAGAATCTTTGCCAATGGAGTAGAGCATGACCGGGTTATCAAACTCGGCGGCCACTTCGCGGATGATGTGGATGCTTTCCGCTTCCAGTTGTTTCAGATGCGTGAGGTTGTATGTGGTCATGATAATCCGTTGCCGCAGTAGGCCTTTAAGGCGTGCAAAATTGAGCAACAACTATATCAGAGGCAATAAGGCTATAAGAAGGCTTGCGGTTAGAGTTTTGAGTTATAGCAATATAGCGCTCAAGTAATCGCGACCAGAAATGAGCGGGGAGGCAAACCGAAAGCTGAGAAGAACTGTGCGGCGTCGCAGAGTGTCAGTTGGATCCAGACGTGTCTGTGAGAAGTTTTCGTACGTAATTGTCTACGTAGTCAAATCCGTTGTCTTCGAAATCCGCAAACTGGATGCCGAACTGAAACTCGTCACGGGCCATTCTGCGAAGGTGGACAATGTTTCCGTTGGCTAAAATCGAGACCGGTTGAGTGGCTGCGACCGGAACAGAAAATCTGGTTTTGACCTTGACGCAGTTCCCCGGTGCCGGGGCCTTGAGGTACGGCATCAGTTGGCCGGCGGTTTCCTGATTGCACGAAACCATCACCCCTGTGCGAGAAAGGTTCGAGATTTTGCACGTGAGCTGGCAGCCATCCGGCCCCTCAATAACGATATCAGTCACAACATCTGCACGTTGCTGGTTGCGCAAGTTTGGCTTAACGGTGGCAGCTTTCATGGGCACTCTTGTAGGCGCTGTAGGGGCATGCTCAGATTCAAATAATGTGTCAGAACAAAGTGTAATAAACAAAAAGTGTAGTAGTTTGTTTTCTGATCAGCAACTTAAGCGTCGTACATTGCTGCAGAAAGGGGCCTGATTGGTGTAAAATCATCGCCTCTATCTATTCGCGTGCTCCCCTTGGGTGGCAAGAATCCTGAAGCGTTTTCTAACAGAAAAAACCGTATGACAGAAAAAACTGAAAGTATTGAAAGTAATAAAAGTATCGAAAGTACAGTAGCGAGCAACGGCAAAGTTGGCTTCATCAGCCTGGGTTGCCCGAAAGCCCTGGTGGATTCCGAACGGATCCTGACCCAGCTGCGGCTGGATGGCTACGACGTAGTGCCCACTTACAATGATGCAGACGTAGTGGTGGTGAATACCTGCGGTTTTATTGACGCCGCCAAGCAGGAATCGCTGGACGCGATTGGTGAAGCTATCAGCAAAAACGGTAAAGTGATTGTCACCGGTTGCATGGGCGTGGAAGCCGACAGAATTCGGGAAACCCACCCAGGTGTGTTGGCGGTATCTGGCCCGCACGCCTATGAAGAGGTGGTAGGTGCGGTGCATCAGGTTGTTCCGCAGACCCGCAAGCACGATCCGTTCACCGATCTGGTGCCTCCCCAGGGCATCAAGCTGACACCGCGGCATTACGCGTACCTGAAAATTTCCGAAGGCTGCAATCATCGTTGCACCTTTTGCATTATTCCGTCCATGCGCGGCGATCTGGTGAGCCGCCCGATTGGCGATGTGATGGACGAAGCTCAACGGCTGGTCGACGCCGGGGTAAAAGAGCTTCTGGTGATTTCCCAGGACACTTCGGCCTACGGCGTAGACACCAAGTACCGCACCGGTTTCTGGCAGGGACGTCCGCTGAAAACCAAAATGCAGTCGCTTTGTGAAACCTTGGGCGAAATGGGTGTTTGGGTGCGTTTGCACTATGTGTATCCGTACCCCCACGTGGACGATATTATTCCGTTGATGGCAGCGGGCAAAATCTTGCCGTATCTGGATATACCCTTCCAGCACGCCAGCCCGAAAGTGCTGAAAGCCATGAAACGCCCGGCCCACGACAGCAAAACCCTGGACCGCATACACAAGTGGCGGGAAATCTGCCCGGAGCTGACCATTCGTTCCACGTTTATTGTGGGCTTTCCCGGCGAAACCGAAGAAGATTTCCAATACCTGTTGGATTGGCTGGACAAGGCCCAACTGGATCGCGTGGGTGCCTTCACCTACAGTGCCGTTGAGGGCGCAAAGGCCAACGAGATTGAAGGCGCCGTGCCGGAAGATATCAAAGAAGAGCGGTTGGCCCGGTTTATGACCAAGCAGGCAGAAATATCTGCCGCCCGGTTACAGGCGAAAATCGGCACCACCATTGATGTCTTGATTGACGAAGTAGACGAAGAGGGTGCCATCGGTCGCTCCAAAGCCGATGCACCGGAGATTGATGGCATGGTGTACCTGAACGATGTCACTGATTTGGAGCCGGGGCAGATTGTTCGTGTGCGGGTTGAACACGCTGACGAGCATGATCTTTGGGCAACTCCGGTGTAACGGGTAATTGAATGAAAAAACTGCCTCTGTAATCGGGGGAAAACTTGTTTGACTTGTTCATGGCTCCATTCTCTCAGATGCTGGAGCCTCCTCAAAACCCGGGGCGGTTCAGTAGCATCAGGCTCAAGATGGGTTTGCCGGACGGTTACGGGAAAAGGGTTATCGCTTCTTTTTCTTTTCGCGGGAAGAGTCTCGCATGCATGTTCATATAGTCTCAGGTGATGGCGAGGCTAAATTCTGGCTTGAACCAGACCTCGAACTAGCCAAGAATCACGGGTACAGCCGTCAGCAATTGAAAGAAATCGAATCATTGGTGGAGGGTCACCGCGATGAGCTTGTCAGCGCTTGGAAACAGCACTTCAGCAGTTGAGGTGACAAATATCTCGACTCACGGTGTGTGGCTTTTGGCTCACGACCGTGAATTTTTCATGCCATACAACAGCTTTCCCTGGTTCAAGGAGCAGAAAGTTAGTGCCATTGTGAATGTCGAAGAGCAATCCCCTGGTCACTTTTACTGGCCTGATCTTGACGTAGACCTTACCGAGGAAATTATTGAGCATCCCGAACGGTTCCCGAATGTCGCCCAAAACACATAACAATACGCGTCACGGGACAGTCTTTTCTGCGCTTCGCTCCGTAAAGTCCGCCGGCGCGCCGCCGACGCTATTTTCGAGGCCGAGCGCTTCCCAAGCGGAATCACGATGCGTGTTGCCAGCTCTGAAAGGTGCGGGCTCTGGATGTCCACCAAGCAAGGATAAAATGATTTGCTGGTTTTGCTTGGGTTGGCATAGTGGTCTCCAAGGGAGGCTTGCAAGTCCTGAGTATTTTATGCGCATTGCGGTGCGTATTCAGGAGCATTTAACAAGTGACTATGGCGTCAACCCTTAAATTCAGGCCGGTTTGGGCGACCAAAAGACACCGTCACGAACCATGGAGTTCAGGATCACGACCATTTTCCTGACACAGGCAATGAGGGCTGTTTTCTTGGCTTTTCCGCTGGCGATCAGTCTCTGATACAGATCTTTGAAGACAGGGTTGCACTGAATTCCGGACATCATTGCCATATACATTACGGTTCTGATCTGGGGGCGACCTCCACGAATCCGCCGCTGTCCCTGATAGCTTCCGCTCTCCCGATTGATCGGGGCGACACCGATGAGCGCGGCGGCTTGTTTGTTTGTCAGGTAGCCCAATTCAGGCATGTTGCTAATTAGGCTGATGGCAACGACCTGCCCAACACCGGGCATACTCTGAATAATGGCGCTGCGGGTGCGGTAGTGATCACAACTGTCGATCAACTTGCTGAGTTTTTCATCGACTTTGGCAAGTTGGTTTTTGAGCAATGTCAGCATGGGTTTGATGCTGCTGGTGATGGATTTCGGCATAATCTGGAGCCGATTCTTCTCCATGGTTTGCATGGTTAGCAACTGGCGTCTCCGGGCGAGCAGGTCGCTCATGAGCTGCAGTATCTCTGGTTTGAGCTGCGACAGGTCAGGTTTAATAGCCTCTGCGTAATGGGCGATCAACCTGGCATCTAGGGTGTCTGTCTTGGCCAACTGACCAATCGCCCCGGCAAAGCGTTTGACGTGGATCGGATTAGCAACGACGAAGGGTAAATGCGCTTTAGCGCAAGCAAGAGTGAACTCCTGTTCCAGGCGGCCGGTTGCCTCTATGACGATCCGGGTAGGGCCGTGTTTTTTGAGTTCTTTAATAGCCTTGGAAATGCCAGAATTGTCGTTCGGTACGGTGAACGCAATGCCCAAAGGGCGGATAAAAATATCGAGTTGATGCTTGCCGGTATCGACGCCGACATTGATCTCGTTTTGATTATTTGAGGTGTCCATAATAAGCTGACTCTGCCTTGTAATACGGGCTCGAGGCCCAGTTGACTATCCGAGTTGGTAGCTTGGAGTCTACGCAGCGTTCTCACTTGTTAACGGTCTCTCAATAGAGGAACCAGTCGCTCACCGAACTGCTGTGTAGGAAGCTTTAGTTGCTGCTAAAGCCTGGGCCTCACTTTACCCAAACTGCAGAGTTAGTATCCATACAAG
>NZ_DRGY01000060.1 GCF_011049865.1 Marinobacter antarcticus
CCAGCATGCGTTGGAGCGTGAAGACATTGCGTTCATGAGCTGGGAGCATCCCATGGTGACCGGTGTGATGGACTCGGTGACCAGCTCCGGGCTGGGTAAGGCGGCGCTGGCCAGTTTGTCCGTCAAGGCGTTGCCGCCGGGTACGCTACTGATGGAGGCGCTGTTTACGGTGCACTGCCCCGCGCCGGAAGCGCTGCAACTGACTCGCTATCTGCCGGTTTCGCCCCTGCGCCTGTTGGTGGATGTGAACGGTAAAGAACTCTCCGCGGCCCTTCCCCATGACCGTCTGAACGACCTCTGTTCAAATATTCGCCGGCGTACCGCCCAGGCGATTGTGCCGCAGATCCGGCCCCAGGTGGAAACCATGGTGGATCACGTGGAACGTCTTTCTGCGCCGCATCTGGGGCCGCTGAAGCAAAAAGCGCTGGACCGGTTGGCCGCAAACTTTGAGCCAGAGATTCGCCGGTTGGAAGCGCTTAAAGAGGTGAACCCGGCTATTCGAGAAGACGAAATCGACTACTTCCGGGACCGGCTTGAGGCTGCCCGCGAGGCAATAGGGCGCGCCAGTCTGGCTCTGGAAGGTATCCGGGTGATCATCACTGCGTGACGATGTCCGTTTCAAGAATCTGTAAACCCCTGGACGCTGCTGCACTTGCTGGTCAGTAGTCATCCGATGAGATACCGTAAACGTAACGATTTGCAGACTTTAACCATGGTTGACAGAGAGAACCTATGATGACTTTTATTCTGTTTCTAGTGGCGCTGGTAGCCTTATTGGTTGTCATGCGGCAAGAATCCGGTGCCAGACCGGCGATTGGTGTAATGGTTGTGGTTGGTGTGCTATCGATGATTTTTGCATCCGGGTGGCTGGCCTTCGTGCTTTTTATCGGAGCCGCGATTACGGCTGCGGCCGGGTTGCCGGCACTGCGCCAGAGCTGGCTGACGCCCCGCGTGTTTGCCATGTTCAAAAACGTTGCCCCGAAGGTTTCCGACACTGAGAAGGTCGCTCTGGAAGCGGGCACTGTAGGCTGGGACGGCGAGCTGTTTACGGGGCGTCCGGATTGGCACAATCTTTTGATTAACCGCCACACCGGCCTGAGCGAAGAAGAGCAGGCCTTTGTGGACAATCAGTGCGTTCATGCCATATCCATGTGCGATGCCTGGGATATTGCCGTCGAGCGCGCCGATCTTCCGAAAGAACTTTGGGATTTTCTCAAGAAAGAAAAGTTCTTCGGCATGATCATTCCAAAGGAGTATGGCGGGCTGGGCTTTTCCGCCAAGGCTCAAACGGCGGTTCTGCAGAAGATTGCAGCCAATGAAATGCTGATGGTTTCGGTAGGCGTGCCCAATTCGCTCGGCCCCGGTGAGTTGCTGCTCAAATACGGTACAGACGAACAGAAAGACCACTATCTTCCACGCTTGGCGGATGGCCGCGAAATACCTTGCTTTGGCCTCACAGGCCCCCGCGCTGGCTCGGATGCAACCTCACTGCCGGATGCCGGCATTGTGTGTAAACGCAAGATAGACGGCAAAGACGTTGTTGGCATCAAACTGGATTTCGAAAAGCGCTGGATTACGCTTGCGCCCATTGCCACCGTTGTCGGGCTGGCGTTTCGCATGTTTGACCCGGACGGCCTGCTGGGCGACACCAAGGATTATGGCATTACCTGTGCGTTGATACCCCGTAACACCGAGGGTATGGAAATCGGGCGTCGCCACTGTCCTATCGGCAGCCCGTTCCT
This sequence comes from Marinobacter antarcticus, assembly GCF_011049865.1. GTDB lineage: Bacteria > Pseudomonadota > Gammaproteobacteria > Pseudomonadales > Oleiphilaceae > Marinobacter > Marinobacter antarcticus_A. Next base: position 1,743 of record NZ_DRGY01000060.1, read on the forward strand.
GAATGGCCCGATCATTGGCAAAGACGTCTTTATACCTCTGGATTATATTATCGGTGGCCTGGAAATGGCCGGGCAGGGCTGGCGTATGCTGGTTGAATGTCTCTCTGTAGGCCGCTGTATCACGCTGCCTTCCGGCGCCGCCGGCTCGGCCGCCTATGCGGTGGGTACAGCCGGCGGTTTCACCCGAATTCGCCGTCAGTTCAACACGCCCGTGGCCGACATGGAGGGCGTGCAGGAGCCCCTGGCGCGCATTGCGGCCAAGACCTACATTGCGCAATCTGCGGTTAACCACACCGCAAACATGATCGATAAAGGCGAAAAGCCTGCCGTTCCGTCAGCGATTCTCAAGTATCACCTGACCGAAATGCAGCGTGAGATTCTTACCGATGCCATGGATGTTCACGGTGGCAAAACAGTGACGCTTGGCCCACGTAACTATCTGGGTATTGGCTACAGTGGTTCTGCCGTCTCGATTACGGTGGAAGGTGCCAACATCATGACCCGCAGCCTGATGATATTCGGCCAGGGGGCTATTCGCTGTCATCCGTACGTGCTTAAAGAGCTCGCTGCGAAGGATAACGACGATATCAACGCGTTCGATGAAGCCTTCTTCGGCCACGCCGGCCTTGTTTTCGGCAACGCGGCTCGGGCCTTCACCCAGGCGTTTGGCCTAGGCCGTGCGAGCGTTCCGTTCGACAGTTCCAGCCAAAAATACGCTCAGGCAGTTGCACGCTTCAGCGCTGCTTTTGGCTTGTGCTCTGATGCGGCCATGACCACTCTGGGCAGCGACTTGAAAATGCGCGAACTGATCTCTGCCCGCCTTGGCGACATGCTGTCTAACCTTTACCTGGCGTCGATGGTGCTCAAAAACTGGCACGAAACCCAGCCGGTTGAAGGGGAAAAAGAAGTGATGCAGTACAGCCTTGGCTATCTGCTGCATCGCACCGAAGAAGCTCTGGATGGCTTCCTCAGGAATCTGCCGAACCGGGCCGTCGCCGTGGTTTTGCGCGCTGTTACTTTGCCCCTGGGCCGGCGCTGGGATAATCCCCACGATGATTTGGCACGCAAGCTCGCGAGATTCATTTCGACCGATACGCCCATTCGGCACAAGCTGCTTGCCAGTACCTGGACAACAGAAGGCGAAGGCGCGGTAGAAAATCCGGTAGCCCGCTACAACGGTTTGCTGAAGGACTATGACAAAGCAGAGCAACTCTATCGTAAAGCGACCAAGGCCTACGCCAAGGGCGAATTGCCGATGACCGCGCTGCACCCTGAAGAGCGTTTTGAAGCGGCCCTGGAGGCGGGTATTTATACCAAGGAAGAAGCTGATTTCATGCGGGAGTACGAAGCGGTTGTTCTGGAAATGCTCACCGTGGACGATTTCCCGTTTGATGAATTTGCCCGTAACAAGGAAACCCTGATTGATCACAATCCCGCGTAACAGGACAGGCCGCCGCCATGTGGTTGTCGCTCCTTGCCGTTAGCGTTGGCGCCGTTATTGGCGCCAACCTGCGCTGGTGGCTGGGATTGTGGCTGAACACCAGCTATCACGCGATTCCATTGGGAACCCTCGCAGCCAACCTTGGTGGAGGTTGGCTGATTGGCTTACTGATCGGCTATTTCAGTCATGGCAGTACCCTGGCGCCCGAGTGGCGGCTGTTTGCCATCACCGGTTTGTGTGGTGCTCTGACAACCTTCTCCACGTTTTCTCTGGAGATGTTTGCCGCGATTCAGGACGGTAAATGGCCAATGGCCATAGCCGGCGTTCTGGTCCATGTTATTGGTTCCATCTTGATGACGGCGCTGGGTATTTACACCTTTAGTCTGGTGAAAGGTTGATCCGTGATACTACCTACATGAATTATCAGAAATCGGCTTGGCAAGCATAAGATTCAGGAGTAGAGTCCCTAATTAAGGAAAGATTTAGGAAAGCATTTCATGAATAAGACGTACTCCGCAGTTAGTAGTGACCGTCCTGTTTTTGATTCCGCAAGTTCTGTTTTTCCGCAAAACGCTGACCGGCCACAATGAGTGAATGGCAGCAGATAATATGATTGATTTCAGGAAGTTTAAGTATGTCTACTACTACCGGTACTGTTAAGTTCTTCAATGAAGCAAAGGGCTTTGGCTTTATCACTCGTGAAGGCGGCCCGGACGTTTTTGTTCACTACAGCGCTATTCAGGGCAGCGGTTTCAAAACTCTGGCAGAAGGCCAGCAAGTTGAGTTCACCGTGACCCAGGGCCAGAAAGGTCCCCAGGCGGAAAACGTTACTGCTCTCTGATCCCACCGGGATAGAGCAATAACCGTCAAAAAGGCAGCTTCGGCTGCCTTTTTTTGCTGTAAGAAACCTGTAATTTCTCCTGCGCAGGGGCGCTGATGTGGTACATTTCAGCCATACACATAGACCTACTGGGTTAGACAACCGGAGCGCATATGAAGCTGATTGGATCAACTACCTCACCCTACGTTCGACGCATTCGTATCCTGCTGGACGAAGAGCGCTATGATTTTGTTAATCTCGACATTTACGGTGCAGACCGCGACGAAATTCGGCGGAATAATCCGGCGCTTAAAATCCCCGTGCTCGAAAGCGACGGCCAGGATATTTATGACTCACGAATAATCTCTCGCTACGTCAGCGCCAAGCAGGGAAGAGATCCTCTCACCTGGGATCAGCAGAACCAGCTTACGTTGATTGATGGTGCTAACGACTCAGCTGTGATCTTGCTGTTAGCCAAACGCTCCGGGCTGGATGTCGATTCCCCGGGCGTGTTGTTTTTTGAACTTCAGCGCGAACGCATTATGACCACTATGCGTACCCTCGCCGCTCAGGTAGAAGACGGGCAGTTTGAAGAATGGAATTACCCGGCGATCTGCCTCTATTGTCTGGTGGACTGGCTGGATTTTCGCGACCTGGTGCACTTCAATGGCATCGAAAGCCTGCTCGCTTTCCGTGACAGCCGAAAGACCAACCCCTGGGTTGCCGAAACAGATCCGCGTCAAGCCTGACACACAAGCCGCACGGACAAAGAGTGCCTGGCCAACGCTTTTTAAGGAGAGACTGATGACCGATGACAAACGCCGCCGCTATTCTGCCCCAGTGGTGGACGGTATTGGTAAGTCCGCTGGCCGGGCCATGCTCCGGGCCGTTGGTTTTACCGATGAAGACTTCCGCAAACCCCAGATTGGTATTGCTTCCACCTGGAGCAATCTGACGCCTTGTAACATGCACATCAACGAGCTGGCGGAGGCGTCTTCCGCCGGTGCCGATTCCGCCGGTGGCAAAGCGCTGATCTTCAATACCATCACGGTTTCCGACGGCATTGCCAACGGCACGCTTGGCATGAAGTACTCCCTCGTGTCCCGGGAAGTCATCGCCGACTCTATCGAAACCGTGGCGGGCTGTGAGGGCTTCGACGGACTGGTGGCCATCGGAGGCTGTGACAAGAATATGCCGGGTTGCGTTATGGGCCTGGCCCGCCTGAACCGGCCATCGGTGTTTGTCTATGGCGGTACCATTTTGCCGGGTGAAAATCACACCGATATTGTCTCTGTGTTCGAGGCGGTAGGCGCCCATGCTCGCGGTGATCTGGATCTGATCGAAGTAAAACAGATTGAGGAAACGGCCATTCCCGGCCCGGGTTCCTGTGGCGGAATGTACACTGCCAATACCATGGCATCAGCGATTGAAGCTATGGGTATGAGCCTGCCAGGAAGTTCTGCACAGAACGCTGTGTCCAAGAACAAGATGGACGATTGCCGTGCCGCGGGCGCTGCGGTTTTGAACCTGCTGGACAAAGACATAAAGCCTTCGGACATTATGACCCGCGAGGCATTTGAAAACGGCATTGTTGTTGTGATCGCGCTTGGAGGCTCAACCAATGCGGTTCTGCATCTTTTGGCCATGGCCAGTACGATGGGTGTTGAGCTGAGCCTTGAAGATTTTGTAGACATCGGCAAGCGCGTACCTGTGCTCGCAGACTTGCGGCCTAGCGGCCATTACATGATGTCGGAACTGGTTGCCATTGGTGGCATTCAGCCTCTAATGAAAATGCTGTTGGAACGAGGCCTGCTGCACGGAAATTGCCTGACCGTAACCGGACAAACGCTGGCAGAAAATCTGGAAGGTGTTGAGCCCTATCCCGAAGCCCAGGACATCATTCACGCCTTCGATAACCCCGTCAAAGCGGATAGCCATTTGCGCATTCTCTATGGCAACCTGGCTCCAGAGGGTTCGGTGGCCAAAATAACGGGTAAGGAAGGCACGCATTTCACCGGCCGCGCTCGGGTATTCCACTCCGAAGAAGAAGCGCAGGAAAAGATTCTTGATGGTTCTGTCGTTGCCGGTGACGTATTGGTTATCCGTTACGAGGGCCCCAAAGGTGGCCCGGGTATGCGTGAAATGCTGAGCCCCACGTCGGCCATTATGGGCAAAGGACTTGGCAACGATGTGGCGTTGATTACCGACGGTCGTTTTTCCGGCGGAAGTCACGGATTTGTGGTGGGTCACATCACCCCGGAAGCCGCAGACGGCGGGCCTATTGCATTGGTTGAAGATGGCGACACCATCACCATTGATGCGGTTGCCAACAGTATCGAGTTGGACGTGTCGACGCAGGAGTTAGAGCGCCGGAGCCAAGCCTGGGTGGCGCCGCAACCGCGCTTTACCCGCGGCGTGCTGGCGAAATACGCCCGCACGGTAAGCTCTGCATCCACGGGCGCAGTGACCGATCTGCCTTGAAATTGTAATAAAAAGAGCGTGATAGATGCACAGAGTGAAACTGGTCAGCGTGTTGATGTGGTTGGTATTCAGCCTGCCAATCGCAGCCCACGCACAGCCGCACGATGCGGGCAAAGCTGATTCGGATGCACAGGGCCCGAAGCTGGCCTCCGTTAACGCGGCGGTGGCCCTGGTGGGCAGCAATGATCTGGTGTTCGGCAAGAACGCTGATCGGCCGGTGCCCCTGGCCTCTGTTACCAAGTTGATGACGGCGTTGGTGGTGCTTGAATCCGGTGCGTCTCTGAATGAATGGCTGGTGTTTCAGAAACGGCACACGCCGCCTGCGGCCAACGCGTACAGCCGCATCCGGATTGGCTCGCAGATGCGTCGTGCCGATGTGATGCGTATTGCACTAATGTCGTCAGAGAACTTTGCGGCCTACACCCTTGCGCGAAGTTATCAGGGGGGCTTTGATGGGTTTATTGAGGCCATGAACGCCAAAGCAAAAGCCCTTGGCATGACGGGTACCCGGTTTGTGGACCCAACGGGTCTTTCGGTTGAAAATCTCTCAACCGCAGGCGATCTGGTAAGGCTTGTTAATGCGCTTGCAAAGTATCCGGAGATTCGGGAGTACACCACAACCGAATATTTTCGTGGCCACTTTCGCAAGCCCCGTTACAGCTTGTCCTTTGGCAACACCAACGCTCTGGTACACCGCGAAAGTTGGGGTGTAGGGCTGAGCAAAACCGGCTATCTTTCACAAGCCGGGCGTTGTCTGGTGATGATCTCCAACATGAACGGCAAACAGGTAATAACGGTGTTGCTGGACTCGTTGGGTACCCGGTCGCCCATGGGGGACGCCGGACGTATCAAACGCTGGCTTGATACGGGCGCAAGCGGGCAGGTGGCGAAAGCCGCACGGCAATACGCGCGGGAAAAGAACGCGGCTTATCACGCCATGTCGAACCGTACTATTAGTTCGAACAATAGTTCGAACAGCAGTACGAACAGCATTACGAACAGTGCTTCGAGTAAGGCGGCACGTCTGAATTAAAGTGCGGCTGCAAGTACGTGCGACAAGCTTGGCAGGACACGAAACCCATGATCAGGATTTTTACCACCGGCGGCACCATCGACAAAGTGTACTTTGACGCCAACAGCGAGTTTGAGATCGGTGAGTCTCTCGTACCGGAACTGTTGGCGGAATCCAATATTCACAAAGGTTACCGCTTGCAGGGGTTGTTGCGTAAAGACAGTCTGGAGATGACGGATGAGGATCGGGGGCTGATTCTTGAAGCGGTCGCTGGCTGTCATAGCGACCATATTCTGATTACACACGGCACGGACACCATGGCAGAAACCGCTCAGGCACTGTCATCGGTGCGTGGCAAAACCATTGTGCTCACCGGGGCCATGCAGCCCGCCCGCATGCGCCGCAGTGACGCGGTATTCAATATCGGTTTTGCCTGGTCGGCAGTCCAGCTTTTACCGCCCGGCGTTTATATTGCCATGAACGGGGAAGTGTTCGAGGCCGGGGCCGTGCGCAAAAACCTGCAAGCTCAACGTTTCGAGCGCAGCTGAGCCCTGCCGTCAGCCCGCCGAGGCGATTTCCTGCTCGGTCAGTTCCCGATAGGCACCGGGTTCCAGTGTCAAATCGAGAACGATCTTGCCAATGCTCTGCCTGTGCAGCGCTTCCACATGGTTACCCACCGCCGCCAGCATGCGCTTGACCTGATGGTAGCGGCCTTCCGAAATCCTCAGTTCTATCAACTGCTGCTCCAGAACCTTTACGTGCGCGGGCTTTGTAGGCTTCGGATCGTTGTGAAGCATCACGCCGGTTTCCAGCACCTCAATGGCCGCGTCGGTAATGGGCGTGCTCAGGCTAACCCGGTAGGTTTTCAGCAGTTCCAGTTTTGGCGACGTGACCCTGTGGGACCATTGGCCGTCGGTGGTCAGCAGCATTAAGCCGGTGGTGTCTGCGTCGAGTCGGCCTGCGATGTGGAGGTTGCGGGTCATTTCCGGGGGCAGGAGATCCAGCGCGGTGGTGTGTTCGTTGTCGCGGGTCGCGCTGACAACGCCTGCAGGTTTGTTGAGCATCAGATAGCGCTCACCTGGCAATGTCAGTTGCCTTCCTTCCAGTATAATCTGAGCGCCCGTAGGCACATGGGTGCCGGTGCTTTTCCAGATCTCACCGTTCACCCCGACGCTACCAGCGTGTATGGCACGCCTGGCTTCTTTGCGTGAAAGAGGCGAGCTGCTTGCAATAAACTGATCAAGGCGCATGGTTTATGTAGTCCCTACTGAGGGCAGCTTGAGTGATTGAATCCATCAATAACGCACACCGCGATCAGGAATGGGTAACCTCTAACCCGTCAAGCAATTCCTGTCCTGGAAAACCGTCGGCGATCAGGCCTTTATCCTGTTGGTACTTCCGGATAGCGGAACGGGTTGCGGGCCCGAGTATGCCGTCGGGTTTACCTGCGTCGTAGCCACGCTCGCCCAGGGCAGCCTGAAGCTCAAGAATGGTGTTTCTCGAGAGTGCCGAAGTATCTTCCGGCGGCGGGTTCTGTAGCGTTCCGGCGCCGGCTATACGATCAGCAAGGTGCCCGACGGCAATGGCGTAAAACTCCGAACGGTTCCAGCCCATGATCACCTTGAAGTTGTGGTACGCCAGAAAAGCTGGCCCACGGTGGCCGGCGGGAACAATCAATGCCGCCTTGATATCTTCCTGCCCAAGACGCTTGCCAAATGCATCGGTGATGCCCAGGTCACGCCACTTGCTCAGTTCAAGGCGCCGGCCATCAGCCAGCGAGTAGTTGAAGTTTTCGGGTAACAGTACCTCCCGGCCCCAGCGATAATCGGCGTCCCAATTCATCGACTGGAGAAAGCGCCCGGCAGACATCATGGCGTCTGGCAGGCTGTGCCAGAGATCACGTTTTCCGTCGCCGTCGGCGTCCACGGCGTGCTTCAGAAACACGGTGGGCATAAACTGAACATGGCCCATAGCGCCGGCCCATGACCCCTCCATCTGATCTGCCGGTATGGAGCCTTCATCAATAATGCGCAGGGCCGCGATCAACTGTTTGGTAAAGAAAGTGCTGCGTCGGGCATCACAGGCCAGCGTTGTCAGCGAATCCGGCACAGACATTTTTCCGAAATAGCTGCCGAAGTTGGTCTCCAGTCCCCAGAATGCAACAAGATAGGGCGCGGGTACGCCGGTTGCTTCGGTAACCCTTTCCAGCAAGGCGCTGTGCTCTTTAATCAGCTCACGGCCCTTGTTTACCCTGTCATCGTTCACCCGACGGTTGAGGTAGTCTGCAAATGTGGTGGTGAACTCGGGTTGTTTGCGGTCCAGCTCTATGACGCGGTCTATGTGTTTGACCCCGGTCATCACGTCCTGGGCCGTTTTGGCGCTGACCCCGGCCGCAATGGCCTCTTCCTGAAGTCGCAGCTTGCACTCTTCAAAGCCCTCCGGCGCTTTCGGGAGCGCGTCACTCTGTGCCAGTGCAGGCAGTGCACAAATAGCCATCAGGGCCGATACGGACAGGCGACACGCCATGCGCCGATTGGGAAGAATGTTTGCAAACTTGGTCAGCACGCGAAACCTCGGTCAGGGTAAAGGGTGTGGGCGATATCAGCCCCATGGTAGCGTGTTTTCGAGCCGGGGAAACACATTACTAAGCGACCGGGGGTGACGGTTCTTTAACCTGCAGTTTTTGCGTTTGAAGTTTGTGGCTTTTTGTAGTCTGTGTGTTTTCCTTGAGGACCTTTGTTCTATAGTTGAGCGATACATTCGCAAGGGTTCGAAACATGGCAACGCTGAAAGCGCTGGTGGTTGATGACGCCAGTTTTGTAAGGGATCTGGTTAAGCGCACGATACGCCAGCGCTTTCCCGTCATAGAGACGACCGATGCCCAGAATGGCCGCAGGGCGCAGTCGCTTATGTCACGGGTAACGTTTGACCTGATTCTGTGCGACTGGGAAATGCCGGAGATGTCTGGTCTTGAATTGCTACAGTGGATGCGTCAGCAACCCCAGTATGAGAAAACGCCGTTTATCATGATTACCAGTCGCGGCGACAAGGATCATGTCATCAAAGCGGTGCAGGAGGGCGCCTCTGAATACCTTGGTAAGCCTTTCAGCCCGGAAGGATTGAGCAAAAAAATCATCAAGGTGATGGGAAAAGCTCTGGCGTCTGCGATGGATAGGAGTGGCAAATCCATGGCGGGCCCGGCAGACGCGTTCAAGGAGTCGGCTGCCTTGCTCACGCAAAAGCGCGAGCCCGCGGCCCCGACGGCAAGTCAGCCTGAGCCGCCAAGCACAGACCCCGGGCATGCGACCCCGGAGAGCTCTCCGGCGGCGGCCACAAAAAGCAGCCTGAGCCTGGCGTCGGTCCGCTTTGCGCAGAGCACGCTGAAGTCGGTCGTCAAGGATATCAATCTGACGGAAGTACGGGTGATTGCAAAGCGGGACCAGGCGTTTCCCGGCATTCTGGAGCAGGCCGTGGTGGATATAGACACCGGCGAAGGCCAGATGGCAAGGCTGAACGGCTATGTGCACCAGTTACAGGCGGTGGACAAGCGCCAGGATACGGACTTTGTCAGCGTTACCATCCGGTTTGTGGATGAGGATCCCCAAAAGCTGGAGGACCTGTCCCGATTTGTCGCTCGCTTCCGGGCTGGTAAGCGCTGAACGTTCCCTATATCAAGCGCTCCGGGGGAAAGTGACAGATAAATTCACTGCCCTCACAAAGCCGGCTGTGGATGTCCAGAGTGCCATCGTGATTGAGCAACACGTGTTTAACGATGGCCAGGCCCAGCCCGGTCCCCCCCGTATCTTTATGGCGGCTGGGATCGGCACGGTAAAAACGCTCCGTGAGCCGGGGAATATGAACCTGATCGATGCCGGCACCGGTATCTTTCACCGAGAGGTGTCCACCCTCGGCGTTGGCAAACCAGCAGACGGTGATTCGGCCCCGGGCGGGCGTGTACTTGACCGCGTTGAATATCAGATTTGAAAACGCGCTGCGCAGCTGGTTTTCATCGCCTTTGAGCCGATGTGGATCGGGCGTCTGAAAGACAATCTCATGCTGATTCTCGCCGCTGAGTGTTCTGGCATCCTGACAGATCTGCCCGACCAGTTTGCCAACGTCTGTTGTCGCCTCCGTTGCTGACTGCTCATCGGTTTCGATTCGGGACAGCAGAATGAGATCGGTAATCAGTGTTTCCATGCGGAACGACTGGGTTGCCATGGTGTTGATCGCCCGCTGCCATTTGGCCGGCAGATCATCGGCGTTGTCCATCAACGTTTCCAGATAGCCGCTGATCACCGTTAGCGGCGTTCGCATTTCATGGGAAACGTTACTCACGAAATCCCGGCGCATCTGCTCCAACTGGTGCAGGCGAGTGACATCCTTGGCAACGATGAGGCGGTCATTCTCTCCGAACAGGCTGATCTGGATCTGCAGGCTGATTTGGGGTTTTGCAGGTGAAATCAGCTCCAGCGGCTCGCGGTAATTTTTGGCGTCGAAATAGGATTTGAAGGCGGGTGTGCGTATCAGGTTGTAAATGTACTGTCCCTGATCCGTGCTGCGACGAAACCCCAGCAGGTGCTCTGCCGAGCCATTCCACCACTCCATGGCGCCGCGCGCATCGGTCATGATGACGCCATCGTGCATGGCATTAGTGGACTCCTGAATGCGGTCGATTCTGGCCCGCAGTCGATCCCGGGTGTGCAGATAGTTCTGGTTGAGTTTATTCAGTTTTTCGAAGAGGTCGCCCCAGATACCAATACTCTGGGGTGCTTCATCCGTCGCAGAGGGGTCTGCCAGCCATTGCGACAGGCGCCGGATCTGGGTGTATGTCCACAGCAGATAGATTCCCAGCCCGATGGTTAGCCCGTAAACCGGATACCCCAGATACCAACCGGCAAGCGTAGTGCCTGCGAGGCCAGCAAGGGTGTAGCGCAGATGCCGCGACCGGTTTTGCTGCATGAAAGACTGCCCTGTGTTGTTCTTGTGGTTTGTGCCGGCCTCTGTCAGACGGGTCGGGGTAAAGAATCAGGCAGGCTGGGTAGAAAACCGGTAACCGGCGCCTCTCACCGTCTGAATAAGATAGTCGTGGCGTTCCCCCAGCGCTTTGCGCAAGCGCCGGATGTGCACATCAACGGTTCGCTCCTCAACGTATACATTCCCGCCCCATACCTGGTCCAGAAGCTGCGAGCGGGTATACACCCGTTCCTGATGCGCCATAAAGAATTGCAGCAGGCGGTACTCGGTTGGCCCTATGTTGAGCGAGCTTTCGTTTGCGCTCACACGATGGCTTGAAGGGTCCAGGGTAAGCCCGTCTACCTCAATGGGTGCATCGATACCGGGAGGCGTGGCGCGGCGAAGCACGGCCTTCAGGCGTGCGACCAGTTCTCTGGGGCTGAATGGTTTGGTGATGTAATCATCGGCGCCCACTTCCAGACCGCGGATCTTGTTGTCTTCCTCAACTTTGGCCGTCAGCATGATGATCGGGATGCCTGCGGTGGTCTCTTCTTTTTTCAGGCGTCTCGCAAGCTCTATGCCGCTGGTGCCCGGGAGCATCCAGTCCAGCAGTATAATGTCCGGTTGCCTGTCGATAATCAGGGCGTGGGCTTCAAGGGCGTCTGCGGCCTCCAGACATTCATAATCGGCCATTTCCAGAGCAACAGCGATCATTTCGCGGATGGCAGGCTCGTCATCGACAATCAGGACGGTTTTTCCAGACATAAGCTATAACCTGTTTGAGACCTGGATTTGTTGCAGGCCCATTACAACGCCCCAATGTTACAAGTATGTGACAGTCCTGGTCAGGAAAGAATCAGGAAAGAACAAGATCAATAACGAGGCCGGAAAAAACCGCAAATCCCGCCCAGTTATTGTTCAGAAATGCCTTAAAGCAACCGTCACGTTCTCGATCTTTAGCCAGGTGCTGGTGGTAGATAAACAGGCACGCCATGGCCATCAGGCCCAGATAGTAGAAGGTACCCAGCTCACATCGATGGCCCACGATCGCGAGGATCAACACCACCATGGCCTGAAGTACGCCAATAATCGCCAGGTCGGCATTGCCAAAGAGGATGGCTGTCGATTTGATGCCGACTTTCAGATCGTCGTCACGATCAACCATGGCGTAGAACGTATCGTAGGCAACGGTCCAGAGCACATTGGCCGTGAACAGCAGCCAAGTGACCTGGCTGAGTTCGCCCGCCTCTGCGGCCCATGCCATCGGTATGGCCCAGGAGAAGGCAGCGCCGAGAAACAGTTGCGGCAGATGGGTGTAGCGTTTGGTGAAGGGGTAGATAAACGCCAATACCGCGCCGCCGAAGGACAGGTAAAGGGTGAGGGTGTTGGTAAACAGTAGCACCATCAGGAATGAGACGATGCACAGCCCACCGAACAGGGCGAGTGCTTCCCAGGCATTCACCCGGCCGGTGGTTAGTGGGCGATCTTTGGTACGTTCAACATGCTTGTCCCAATCGCGATCCGCAAAGTCGTTGATGGCGCATCCGGCGGCGCGCATGAAGAAAACGCCCAGAGTAAACACGATGACGTTGCCAATACCGGGGCTGCCGTCAGCGGCAAGCCAGAGCGCCCAGTAGGTCGGCCACAGCAAGAGCAGTGTGCCGATGGGACGATTGATACGCAGCAGTCGGGCGTAGTCGGTGAGTCGGCTCTTTATGGAGTCTGGCACGGCATCAAACAACATCGATCTATCCATTCGCAGGCGTGGGTGAAAACCAGAGCGTTTTCAGTGTTTCGTCAGTTCTGGCGATACAGTACCGGAAGCAGGTATTCGCCCACCAGCAGTTCGCTATGGTTATTGCTGAACACAGAGCGGCGTGCAATTTCTGGAACATCACGGCGGCCCTGGCTATTGCAAAGCCCGGTTTCAAGCGGTCCGCGTTGCCAGCCCCGGCTGCTGAAAAGATAAGCACCCAGCGGCTTATTGCCAAGGTGAAGAAGGCGACGGCCTTCACCTGTAAGACACACCAGAGGAATAACCGTACGGGCGAGAACCCAGGGCTGGCCGTCTCCGCAAAGACGTACTTCGCGGATCCATGCGCGCTGGCGCAGGGGGATTTTGAGGCGTCTGGCTTCTTCAAGGGTCGGCGCCGCAAAGCCTTCGCGTTGCACTTCAACGTGAAACGAACGCACGCAGTTTTTCTGCAGTGCACGGGTAAAAGACCCTTCTACCTGCAGCCAGTGTCGGGCCGGGCCATGAACGTCCGGATTACGGAGGCCGGCCGCGGCGAGAGACCGATACCACTCGGTTGGCGGGATGAACAGGCTCGCGTGGTCTTCGCCAATCTTAATATCAGAGGCCTTTAACGGCATAGATCCCTGGAGCGTTGCGCCAGTATCCTTTGTAGTCCATGCCGTAACCAAACAGGAAGCGGTCTTCCACGTTCAACCCGGTGAAGTCTGCCTTGAGATCCGGGCGGGCCTTGCGGTCGTGCTGCTTGTCGACCAGCACGGCTGTCAGCACCTGCGTTGCGCCGTGGGCTAAACAATAGTCAGCGATAGCGCACAGAGTGGTGCCTTCGTCGAGAATGTCGTCAACGATCAAAATGATACGGTCTTTCATGTCCGCTTCAGGCTGGAGTTTCCACTCCAGAATGCCGCCGGTGGTTTCTTGCCGGTAGCGCGTTGCGTGAAGATATTCTGCCTGCACCGGGAACCTGAGCTGCGGAAGCAGTTGCCCGGTAACAATAAGCCCGCCGTTCATGACGCAAAGCAGCAGCGGATTGCTGCCTTTGAGGCGGCCAGTGATGTCGTCGGCCAGTTTACGGATAGCAGCCTGTACCTGTTGCTCATCAACCAGGCAATCAGCCTCGGCCATAACCTGATTCATTTCGGCGACGGTATCGGTCATAACGGTCGGTCCTGTCGTAAAACCGGCGATTATACCGGAGAGGGCCGGCGGAGGGGAGGGGGTTCACTGCCGACAATGGCCATAAAAAGCCTGGCAGGTAGGTCTTCTTCGGCATTGGTCAATCCGGATGTGCCGGGTATCATGGCATTGCAACGCTCACAAATGCATCGGCAGAGCGGACATCATGGCCTGCCGCCAAAAAGCATGTGCTTGGAGTCGTGTTCAATCATTAACATTGTGCCCACAAACCTGTGGCGGAGAGAGAGTGTATGAAGAAGTGGCAGTGCGTGGTATGTGGTCTGATTTACGATGAAGCGGAAGGTTGGCCTGAGGATGGCATCGAACCCGGAACCGCTTGGGACGACGTGCCCGAAGACTGGACCTGCCCCGATTGTGGCGTAGGCAAGGAAGATTTTGAAATGATCGAGATCAGTTGAACCGACACGGAGCATGGTTATGACAGAGCAGGGCCCCATCGTTATTGTCGGAACCGGTTTGGCGGGCTATTCCCTCGCTCGGGAGATTCGCAAACAGCACAAAGACGTCCCGATTGTGATGATCACCGCGGATGACGGCATCAGTTATTCCAAGCCCATGCTCTCCACCGGTTTTACCAAAGGTAAGGATGCTGAAGGCCTTGCTCAGGCGGCCACCGAGGCCATGGCGGAACAGCTGAACCTGAAACTGCGCACCTATACAACGGTGACCGGCATCGACACGGACAACCAAAGGTTGTTGCTGGGCGAGGAGAGTCTGTCTTACCGCAAACTGGTGCTTGCCTGGGGCGCAGATGTAATACGCCTGACTCTGCCGGGGGAGGGCCAGGAGCGCGTTTTCCCGATCAACGACCTGGGAGATTATCGGGCGTTTCGCAAGGCGTTGAAGCCAGGAAGCCGCGTGGCCATTATGGGTGCCGGGCTTATAGGCTGTGAATTTGCGAATGATCTGCGTAACGGCGGTTACGAAGTGGACGTGATTGCCCCTTCTGATGCGGTCATGCCGAGCCTACTGCCACCTGCGGCGGCCAATGCAGTGCAAACAGAGCTGGAAGCGCTGGGTGTGAGCTTTCACCTTGAAACGGTGGTTGAACGGATTGAGCCGGCAGACACGGGCCTGACCCTTTTCCTGGCTAACGGTGAAAAACGGCAGGCGGATCTGGTGATTTCTGCGGTGGGCCTGCGACCCCGAACGGAGTTGGCCCGCGCTGCGGGCATAGACACAGGCCGCGGGATCAAGGTCAACCGGGCGCTGGAAACGTCGGCGCAGAATGTGTATGCCCTGGGCGATTGCGCAGAGGTTGATGGCCATGTGCTGCTATACGTTTTGCCGCTGATGGCGTGTGCCCGGGCACTGGCTAAAACGCTTGTTGGAGTACGGACTGACGTGAGCTATGGCGCCATGCCGGTGATGATCAAAACACCTTGTTGTCCCGTGGCCGTCTGCCCCCCTCCCGCAGAGGCTGTCGGTTTTTGGGAGACTGAACAGGATGGCTCCCACGTAAAAACTTTATTCAAAAACGCGGACGGCGAAGTGCTGGGCTTTGCGGTAACCGGCCGTTTTGCTATAGAAAAGCAGGCATTGTCCAAAGTGGTACCGCCCATTCATTCGTGAATAGTGGTATTTTCTCGCTTAGGGTAAAGACTCGGTCGTGTGCTAACGAATCAACTGGAGCAGGCATGCTTGAAATCACAAAAAAACTGGTGGAACTGTTGTATTTGTCCCCCACCGGCGATGATCACTATCGGGGCGACAGCCAAGACCTGGGATTTCCCCACGTGTTCGGAGGACAGGTTCTCGGGCAGGCGCTTATGGCGGCCAGTCACACCGTTGAAGACCGCCTCTGTCATTCTATGCACGCCTATTTTTTGCGCCCGGGCAACCAACATATGCCCATTGATTACGAGGTTCAGCGGGTGCGCGATGGCCGCAGCTTTTCTGTTCGCAGGGTGATTGCCCGCCAGGATGGCAAGGAGATCCTGACCGGTTCCATGTCGTTTCATGTTGCGGAAGAAGGGTTTGAGCATCAGTTGGATATGCCCGACGCGCCAAACCCTGAAACCCTGCGCTCCGAGCAAGACTGGGGCAACATGATGGCGCTAGAGGTGGCAGAGCAGTTGCCCGAGAGAGTTCGGGAAATCTTGACGCGTGATCGCCCCATTGAAATCCGCCCGGTGGATCCGATGAATCCGCTTGCGCCGGAAAAACGCCCGCCCCACAAACAGAGCTGGCTTCGTGCTCTGGGGCCGCTACCGGATGACCCGGTTCTTCACCGTTGTCTACTAACCTACGCTTCGGATTTTTCGTTTTTGGGAACGTCCCTGAACCCCCACGGTGTGTCTTTCATGAACAAAGGCCTGCAGATCGCAAGCCTTGATCATGCCATCTGGTTTCACCGAAATTTCCGCATGGATGACTGGTTGCTGTACGACAAGGACAGCCCAAGCGCAACGTCCGGCCGGGGCTTCAATCGTGGCAACATTTTTAATCAGGACGGCG
>NZ_DRGY01000061.1 GCF_011049865.1 Marinobacter antarcticus
TCTCTGCAGCGGCACACCATAGACAGCACCGCCCAGATCGAACAGCAGGTGAGTAGTTACCCCGAGGTGCTGCAGTGTTTCGCGGTAACCGGCAACGCTGATTTTGTATTGCGGGTGGTTGTGCCGGATATGAGCAGCTATGACCGTTTCCTGAACGAAAAGATATTCACTCTTCAGGGCATCGCGCAAGTTCATTCCAACTTCGCACTGCGGGAGATCAAAAATACTCAGGCAATACCGATAGGAAGCGCCAAATAATTATGCGCTTACCTTAGAGCGTCGGGCCCGGAAGTTCGGTGCCGGCCGTGCAACCGCATCAGCAACATGGCCACCAGGGCGACAAACACACCTGAAAGCCCAAATGACAAACTGAAACCCCCCATACCCAAGACGGCACCGAACAACAGCGGCGCCACAAAGTGAACGGCACGGTTGGCCATAAGGCGCATACCCAGAGCTCCGGATCTTTGTTCACGCTGCACACTTTCTGCCAAAACGACCATCGACAGGGGTTGCGTGAGGCCTCCGCCAAGGCCCACCAGAATTGACAAGAGCGCGATAACCGGCGCATTACCCGAAAATCCCATACACGCCAGGCCTAAAGACATAGCACTCAGCGCCAACAGAGTTGCCTTCTCACGCCCGCCAACGGCGCCAATAATCCGTGGAATGAACGGCCGTATGACCATGGAAACGGCCGACCGTAGGCTGACCAGAACGCCAATCATCACCGCGCTCATTTCCAGGCTATCGAGATAAACAGGCAGATAGCTGCCGTGTATGCCCAATGCAAACATACCCGCGACCGTAATCGCGATAGACACCTGAACGCCCGTATTACGGTGTATCAGTGAAGCCTGGGCGCGGAACCCTGTCTGCTTGCCGGTCACTGACATGCCTCGGGCCGCATCGCCAGTCAGCGCGAGGCCGAAAAGCCCACCCAGCAAAGCAATGCCCGCCATAACCAGAAACAGGTTGCCAACGCCACCTGCCCAATGAATCCACCCACCCGCCAGCAGAGGCCCAATGACTTGCCCACCCGACAGCCAGGTGGCATACCAACCAAAATAGCTTTCCAGTTTAGGGCCGGTCGCCAGCGAAGAGATAATCGTCTGGGCCGACAGCACCATCTGAAGCTGCGCCAATCCGACGAACAACTGGCCGCCAATGAGCCCGTAATAGCCGGGCAGAAACTGCATCAGCAGCAAGCCCAGAGTCATAAAAAGCGCGCCGGCCACCAGCGGAATTCGGCCTCCGTGGCGCGCCACCACGCCACCCAAAGGAATGGCCAGCAAAAAAGGCAGCAAGTACTGAGAGCTTAGAATAACCCCCAGCATCAGGGGCGAAGCACCGAGCTCAAGGCCATAAACCGGTACGGTAACCAGCAGCATTGAGTAGACAACAAAGCAGAATGTGAGCGATACACACACCGCCACGAAGTTCTGGCCGGGCTCATCCGCCGGCCGTTTCTGAAAGGTTTGCTGTGTTGGCTTTTTAATAGGTCACCGGGTGGCTGCGAGGAGTCCGTCAGCCGACAGTTTATTACGTTTGCATCAGCATTTCAGGCGATCTCACTCCGCTTTATAGAGGCCACCACGGAGCCTGCAACCACCAGCAATGCCGCAAGCGGTAACCGCCAGTCCGGAGCCGCAACACCGGCGATTACCAGAAAGGCCGCCGCCAATACCGGAACGCCATAGGCAAGGCTTCCCACCAGCGCGGCAGGCCCGTTACGAAGCGCCAGATCCCACGCTACCATGGCAAGTCCATAAGGCCCGACGCCAAGGGCAACGCCGGCGACAAGCGCAAGGCCGGACGGCAATCCGAAAGCGCCACCGGACAGAACATCGGCGAACGCCGCGCCGACAGCCGCCAGCAAAAACAGGCCGGGCATAACGGGTGCAATCGCAATGGGTGCCGCCTGGCAAATCCATGAATACACCGCCCAGCAGCAGCCAGCCATCAGGGCCAACGCGTACCCGGTCAGATAGTGCGAAAACCCCGCACTCCCCGCGTCCGGCGAAAGCAGCACCGCGGCGCCTGAGAACGCAATGAGTGCGCCGCACAGAACAGGAAGCGGAATTCTGCGATGAAAAAGCCACTGACTGATAACAATAAACATCACCGGCCAGGTGTAGGTGATCAATGCCGCTTCCGCGGTCGGAGCCATACCAACACCCGTCAGATAACCGCCAATGGCTCCGAGTATTAAAGCCGGTACCAAACCATAGATCGCCAACTTCCATTTCAGCGAGATCGGCACATGCACCACTTGATCGCCGCGCCCACGCCGTTTGCGAATGCTCATCGGCAACGCCGCTAAGGCACCACTGAGCAGAGCAATAGTGGTGAGCTGGAACGGAGGCACCGAACTGGCGATATCAACCAGTAAGGGCGCCCCGGCCCAGAGCACAACGGCAAAAAGTGCGGCAATAACACTGACATAAAGAGGGCGGGAAGAATGTGTGGTCGTACGCACCGTCGTGACTCCTGTTACTGTAACTGTTGCTATGAATGGGTTGGAAAGAGGTGGATTGAATTCGACAGTGACAGGCTAGCCCTTTATTATTCATCACAACATCAATGGTTTTTGATATGTTTCATCAATAAGGTTGATACTTTGAGAACGCGGGTTCTGGATTTGAACATGCTCCTCACGCTGGTGACCATTGCGGACACAGGCACTGTCACCGCCGCAGCGGAGCGCCTGGCCTACACCCAGTCGACCGTGAGCATGCAACTGAATCGTCTGGAGACGGCGCTTGGCGTGTCACTTCACGAAAAGCATGGGCGCCGCATCCGATTCACTGCGGAGGGACAGAAGCTGGTGGGGTATGCCCGAAAGATGCTGGAACTTAACAATCAAGCCGTTGATGACGTGCAGCAGCGCCAGATCTCCGGATACCTGAATCTTGGCATTCCCGAGGACTATGCGTTTTTGTTGACCTCGGTACTGTCTCACTTCAACCGGCAGTTTCCGGCGGTGCAGCTCCAGGTTACCTGCAGATCAAGCGTTGAGTTGTTGAAGCAGGTTCAGAGCGGAAACATGGACCTGGCCGTGGTTACCCGTCAGTCCCGGTCCCCGGGCGGAGAGGTCATCCGGCGGGAGCCACTGTTGTGGGCGGTCGGTGCCGACGCCCAACCATCGCTCACCGATCCGATACCGCTGGCTTTGTACTCCCCCGGCGCCGACGTATTCCGGGAAGTTGCCGAGCAGGCATTGGCAAACGCGGGGCGAGATTGGCGAATGGCCTATTCCAGCCAGTCGATGACCGGTCTCATGCCGGTCGTCGCAGCCGGGTTGGCCGTGGCGGTCATCACACGCAATATGCTCACGCCGCAGTTGCGAGTGCTGGACGAGCGCAGCGGAATGCCCGCGTTGCAATCCGTCGAGATCGCATTGCACCGGCCATCCGGAAGGCCTTCAGAGCCCGCGAAGCAATTAGCTGTGCTGATTCGTAGCCATCTGTCCACGGCCGATTAGGCTTCGTCACAGACGCAGGCATAGAGAAAAAGATGTGGGGGCACACGTGCCCCACCCTATCCTCATTAGTTGCGATTAATTGTCAAGCGGATCTCGGACTCCAGGTTGTCCTGCACCGCTTGGGCAGTCAGGTGTTCATCTTTGCATTTCCAATCACGGAATAGCTCAAGCTGATCATCATAGTGAGCCGTTTTCGCGCCATCGGGAGCGACGAAGCCACTTTGCCCAGGAGGCGCTACCGTGCACATGGCCACATCACCATCGCCACTGAAGCTAACCTGGTGATTCTGTGTTCCACGGTTCATGTAAGTCGGTAGTTCCAACTGTTCAGAACTGTTTGCCTGGGGAACACCAAGAAAATTCTTGGTGTTGAATCGGTGAACGGCAGCAACTGTTAACCAGTCATTCCGATCCGGACCAAACTCTGTTTCCAACTCGTTGACAGCCTGAGCCAGAGACTCTCTCACAATCGCCAACTTTTCTTCGCGTGTCGCGCCGTTGAAGAAGTCGAACGTTTGATCTACACCCGCGCCTTCACCCAGGAAAGCGTTATAGAGATACTTCGAGCTTTGACCAGGGCCAGTACTTCCGCCCGCAGTCACAACCGGATATCCCGCTGAAGCAGAGTAGACACTTGCCGGTATGTCATCCTTAAGTACGGCGTCATACATGATAGGAAGCCACTTTCGGAATATAGTTACGGCCACTTCGTTATAAAACCCATCCCCATCACTATTGGTATTCAACATAGACCACTGCGAAAGCCGCATCGCTGCCTCATGCACGGGGTCAGTTGAAGCTAAGTTGTCAACGGAATCGACGATGTACGGAATAAAATACCGGGCATTTGTATCGGACAGTGCAGCTAGTCGATTAAGATCCCGGACTTCCTCAGGTGATAAAACGGGCTTGGCTTCAATTCGCTCTTTAAATTCGTTAACCCGGTCAACAACGGACCAGTTAGCGCCATCACCCAACGCAACGATTCCGGGAGCAGACTGGTTATTCCAGTTAGTCACGTAGCCTTGTTCTGGATTGTATACTTTTGGAACCTCACTGAAGGGTCTGAAACCCTGCCACTCCATGCTTCCATCACCTACAGCCGGAAGGCGGATGTCCTGGCTCGGAGGTCTGATGGGCAAGTAGCCCGGCGACACGTATCCGATGTTTCCGGATGCATCTGCGTAATACCAGTTGATGGTTGTTGCCACCTGCTCGGCCTGCTCCAACCACTCGTCCCAGTTTTGGGCTTTCATAGAGTGGATCCAGCCCATCAGTGACTGAATTTCATAACCACTCCAGCTCCGCTTGAACGCATAGGCAGAATTGTTCGCAACGTCGAAGCTTGTAACAACGCCGTGAACGCTTGAGTAGATGTCGAGCACCTCTTCTTCAAAACCGTCTTCGGTTTTAACGCGAATGACTTCTCTACGCTTGTCCATCTCACGGTATTCACCGTCAAAAGAGTACTCGTACTGATTGCCTGGATTCAACTTGAGTTGGTAATAATCGTTGACGTCGAGCGGGCCCGCGGTAGCGCCCCATGAGATTTGGTTATTGGTACCAAATAAAACGACAGGCAAAGCAAAGGGGGTATTCCCCGTAACGTCATAGCCCGCGCCATGGAGGCCAATACTGTAGGTGTAGGCCGGATTAAACCAACCGAACTGTGGACCATTGTTGAGGATCGTGGACCCATCTGATGTTCTATTCGGACCGACAATCCAAAGATTACTGGCAACAGGCCTGTCCTCGAGCTTGACAATGCCTTTAAATGCCGCTTCCTGAACGCTGTGCGCGGTTAGAATTGAGGCGGAAACAGGTGCAAAACGATCATGAATGCTTACAACTTTTGCAGGCTCACCATCAATTTTGGCGTGCTGCCCGTCGGGAGATGCACTCTGCGTCTCACCCACGCTTACAAAACTGTTAACCCCAAGCTGCCGCGGGACTGTCGTAGGAGCAAGAGTGTCTTCAATCCAGCGAAGTTGATCAAACATGGCGAGACCGTCCGCCTCCCCCAGTTCGTCCTGGAGGTTCTGCAAATCAGACAGATTGCGGATTTCACTGGAACTATTAGAGTAGCGACCAGCCATAGTGCCCACATATAACATCGCCACATCGAACCCTGTCCAAGACTTTGGGGCAAACCCAAAATCACTAAACTGCTTAGGCAACAGACTCTCTGGTTTGGCGAGTACTTCCTCAATGCGCTTGTTGAAACCATCTGCGTACCCTTCAAATATATCCCTGTCCTCCTTAGGCAGGGCCGCAATCTGCTCCTGAATTGAATCCGGGCTGAAGCCACTTCGAGAGGATCGATCCAGTGGAAGATAATCTGAGCCCAACACCTCAGATACGGTTCCCAATACAGATCGCCGAATCATTTCCATTTGGAAAAGACGATCTTCTGCCAGAGCATAGCCATAGCCGTAATAAAGATCGTAGGTGTTCTCAGCGTAGACATGGGGGACGCCATAGCTATCTCGCTTGATGGTTACTGAAGACGTTCCCTCTTGACCTTTATCGTTTGAGTTGTTGCTGTCGTTACAACCACTAAGTGCGACAGATGCTGCAATCAATGCTGCAAGCAAAAAAGCTTTATTGCGTTTTATGTTTATAGATGACATTCGTCGGATCCTTCTTGGCTTTGTATTTTTATCTGAAGCATCGCAATTCTCAGACATCTAGCTTTATAGCTCCTGAATTTTAGATACGCAAATTGACATTTATTTACAAATTGTGTGTCATATTAATATTATCAACATCAACACCATGAGATTTTTTTTGATTTTTATAGCGCTTTTTAAGCCAACAAAGTCAGTTAAAACGTACTTCTTTTTTTTCAACTATCTGCTTCTTTTACAATTGCTTGAGATACTTCTGGCCTGTTCCGTTAAACAATTACGACAATCTCAAATCTTATATAATTTTTATAAATAACGTTATGACTTTTAGATATATATACATAGATATATAAATATTAAAACCCAATTGTTTTGCATAACAGGCAGATATGAATGTGCGTCTGAGCTATCTGACGACATCAAGGGCTTTGTCGAGATCGGGCTCTATACCATCACGGATATGAGCATACCTAAGGAAACGCTGATCAATTAACGAGAGACGACAACTAATCGCAAGCCAACGGAGTTCGGCCTGAGAGCTAATTTATTTTCTCGTTCAGCACTCAACATTTATACTTTAGCGGCAAAATCGCCAACCTTTTGCCTTAATCTCGACTTTTAGGCGCATTTTAAGAACATGGAGACGGATTTAGCCTGCGGGCCAGCACCAAATTAGCCAGGCCGAACAGCGTAAACAGCTGCGCCGTGTTCTTTAACA
>NZ_DRGY01000062.1 GCF_011049865.1 Marinobacter antarcticus
GATATTGGCGACTACCTGATGGACTACTACAACCGGCAGCGTCCCCATACATTCAATGACGGCATGCCACCTGTGGTCGCCGAAGAAAAACTTAAAATACTGTCCGGGATTAGTTGACCACTACAGGGTGCTGAACCAATCTCTCGGGTGGGAAAAAGCAAATGCTCTGTTAAGAGCGATTGTTTCGCGGCTTCAAGAAGTGGTACCAGCCAATGTTATGGTTGCCTATCTCCATGAGGAGCATTTTGCCCTCCTTGCAGCGTCACCTGCGGGCGCCAATTCGGCGCTTCCGAATCGCATGAGTAAAGCTTTGGCCGTGCCCTTTTTGCTGGAGGGTACAGAACGTAGACTTGATTTTTCCATTGGTATTGTCGAAGAGTCCCTACACCAGGTTGACAGCCCGGACAATCTGATTGAAAAGGCGAAACTCGCGCTTTACCGGGTGGAGCCAGCCGCTGGAACTGCCATTGCCTCGTTGTCATCGCAGCACCAAAGTCAACTGGCAGCCGAATTCTCACTCGAACACCGTTTGCGGCTGGCGGTCGAAAACCGGGAGCTGGAGGTGCACTACCAACCTATCGTCCGCATGACTGATCTGAAGATTGTAGGGATGGAGGCGCTGGCGCGCTGGCAATCCGATGGAACGTGGATATCGCCAGGGCAGTTTATTCCGTTAGCAGAAGAGGTTGGCGTTATACAGGATCTCAGCAAGTGGATATTGCGAACGGCCTGCATTGAGTTTCAATCAGCTATTGGAAATGACCGGGAATGTTATCTTTTGGTCAACGTGGGCGCCAACGAACTTTACGCGGACACTTTCGTTTCGCGGGTTGAGTGTGCGCTTGCTGAGTCCGGCCTCTCTCCGCGCCAGCTATGCCTAGAGGTCACAGAACATTCTTTGACTCGCGACATTCCCCTGGCGGTAGAGCAGATGCAGCGGCTTGTGAAGCTCGGCGTCCGTTTCGCGATTGACGATATCAGAACTGGGTTTGCGTCACTTCGTTATCTCCAGTTGCTTCCCGTCGATACCATGAAAATTGATCGCTGTTTTGTGGAAGGCCTCCCCCAGAACAAAACCGATGTCGCCATAACCCGGGCTACCATTGCCATGGCAAAAAACCTTCGGCTCCAAATCGTTTGTGAGGGTATTGAAACTTGCGCTCAGATGCAGTTCCTTCAGGAAGAAGGCGCTACCATCGCGCAGGGTTGGTATTTCGCCAAAGCGATGCCAATTGAGCAGTTTGGTGTTGGCGTTCCTCTTTCCCTTCCGTGACAGGCCTTAAGAAAGTCGCGTCCCTTTCATAATGTGTGTTTGGCCAAAAAGTGTGCTGCCCCTTCATTTTTTGAATTTAAATTCAATTTTTAGTGAACCTGCCGATAATTACTACGTAAGAGTCTTTGCGCACAAGCGTACGTGAGGGCAGCTCGTGTTGCTATCACCTGCAGCGGATTAGGGCGGGGGCAGTCGGGCGGCTAAAATCAAAATTTGTAGGTAACATTCATGTTTTTCAAAAAGAAAAGCCAGCAACTTGAGGCGCTGCAGATTAAAACTTGGGATTTACAGGCCACACTGGACGCGATCAAATCATCGATTGCCTGTATCGAGTTCTCGCCAGATGGACATATCATTACCGCTAACGACTTGTTTCGCTCCGTGATTGGTTATGAGGCCGAGGAAATTGAGGGGAAGCACCACCGGATTTTTTGCGACGCGGACTATACCCGTTCGCATGATTACAAGGCGTTCTGGCAGAGGTTGAGCCAGGGTGAGAAACAGTCAGGAACGTTTCCCCGGCGAACTAAAGAAGGAGGAATGATTTGGCTGGAAGCGACCTATTTCCCGGTGCTAAGCCCCGACAACACCGTCTCTAAGATCCTAAAACTTGCTTATGACGTTACCGAAGATCACGCGAGAACGAGGCAGCAGGAAGCTGTTTTTGACGCCATTAGTCGCTCCATGGCGGTGATCGAATTTACAAAGGACGGAGTGATACTCACAGCAAACCAGAACTTCCTCAGTGCAATCGGTTATTCACTGCGTGACATTGAAGGCAAGCACCACCGATTATTTTGTCAGCCTGAATTCTATGAGCAAAACCCGGATTTCTGGCGAGAACTTGCTGCGGGTGAGTTCAAGTCCGGAAAATTCGAGCGCCAGCATGAGAGTGGTCGCACGATCTGGCTCGAGGCCTCTTATAATCCGATCTTCAACGATGAAGGTGAAGTATACAAAATCGTGAAATTCGCGAGCGATATCACGGACTACGTGGAAAAAACGCAGCGCACTATTGAGGCAACGGGCGTGGCTTACGCCACCGCAAAGGAAACCGCCGGAAATGCCACCCAGGCGTCAGAATCTCTTGCACACTCGAAAACGACCACCGATCTTATTCTCAAGCGAATTGAGCAGACCAAAGAAGTCATCGTGAAGCTTGACGCCCAGTCGCAAAATATCGAACGGATCGTCGCGACGATCGCCGGAGTGGCGGACCAGACAAATCTGCTGGCACTGAATGCTGCCATTGAAGCGGCAAGAGCGGGGGATCAGGGGCGTGGTTTCGCCGTGGTAGCTGATGAAGTCCGTCAGCTTGCCGCACGCACCGGCAAATCAACTTCGGAAATTGAAACGGTAGTGCGCGAGAACCTGGCGCTCACCGAAAAAGTGGTCAATGAGGTTGAGGCGGTCGCGAACGTGGCTGACGATGCGCACGCTCAGATGATTCGTGTTGAAAAGATTGTGCAGGATATCAGTACGGGAGCCGATCGCGTACTGGAGGCTGTCGCCACGATCAATCAGTAAAACCTATCAAGACAAGTCCGCGTTATAGAACAGCCGCAAGCAATGGGATGGACTCCTCCTCGCTTCACTCCGGCGTCAGCACTGCATAATAATGGGTGAGGCAAACCACCATCTTTAGGATGAGGAGAATTCCACATGATCATTATCCGAGTTGGCGTCGACATCGCAAAATCAGTGTTTCATGTTCATGGCGTTGACTGAACCACCCCGGGGTTTCCGGCGGTTAAAAATCGGGGTATTACAGGTGGACCAAACGTAGTTCTACCCCCAGGCCAGCCCTTTTCCAAAAAATAAAAGTTTGCAGAAATTGGATCGAGACGAGTGGCCGTGTTCGGCCACTCG
This sequence comes from Marinobacter antarcticus, assembly GCF_011049865.1. Lineage (GTDB taxonomy): Bacteria > Pseudomonadota > Gammaproteobacteria > Pseudomonadales > Oleiphilaceae > Marinobacter > Marinobacter antarcticus_A. Next base: position 3,143 of record NZ_DRGY01000062.1, read on the forward strand.
TCAAAATCTAGCCAGAAACCGGCCTACTAGAGTCCAAGTTCCCTCTCAATTTCGACACCACTGAGGGGCTCCCCGGCGAGCCATCACTTGCCGCAGCAGGATAAAACTCCTCAACCACCTGATTCATTTCATCCTCGTCATACTCAAATAGCGCATTCCCAAATCCCTTTGATGCCGCAGAATCCAGCGCAGCCTGGTCAACGCCCTCCTCTTTCACCTGCCTGGCTTTTTCTTTCGCCTCAGCCACCGCTTCCTGCAGGGACAAGCCTTCCTTGATCACCAGATCCACGTAGTAGATCGGCGTTCGATGGCTCTGCACCGTACTTTTCCCTCGCAGCTTCAACTCTAACGGCATGTACGCCAGTAAACCACCAGAGACTGCCTGGTAGTAGCTCAGCCTGGCGGCAAGCGTCCGGATGCTGTTGTAGCCGGTCGTGCGAAAGATGAAGGTGCCGAGATCATCGTCGTCACCGACCTTGACGTTAAGACGGCCATAGGGCTTGCACAAGCCACCTTTACCGAACTCACACAACGTAGGCCCCGGGCATGGCAAAGACTGCACTCCTGATTGCGTCAGGCGGTTGCAACTGTCGCCGTTACCGACACACATAGGTCTTCCGCTTTTCCGGTCGAACATGGTGTACTCGGCGCGCAGGTTGAGATCCGCGTCGTTGAACAGCATGCGTACCGGGATGGTTCGCAGTTTGCTATTTGGAGCATCCTTTCTGAGCTCTTCGTCCATGGGATGCAAAACCCATCCGGAGTCTTTCTCCTGAATCTGAGAGGTGATGGTGAACTGGTCGTCTTTCTGTGGCAGCCGGATGCCGTTCTTTTCAACGACCCGACCAATGCTGATACGCCCCAACACCGGAGGCGTAATGGCTAAGCCTTTAATCATGATAACTCTCCTTAGAAAAAGGGCCACGAGGCACTCGTCACGCCCGCGTGGCCAATGGGGTATTCATGCTTGAATGAGAAAACGCCGACTTCCCGGCTTGTTGAGTGGGTATTGCTTCAGAAGCCCTGGCTGATCCTTCAGCAGTTGCTTCACGTTGAGCCCGACGGAATCCTTGCTCCGCTTCCAGCTCACACTGCCACTGGGGAAAGTCGCTTTTGATGCTTCACCCATCTGGCTCTCGATTCGCTGTTTCAGGTGAGATTCTGTGGATTTGAGACTTTCCATTTCCGTGCGGATGGCCAGTAGCTCGTCGAATGCATCGGACAGTTCCTTGCTTTGGCTGAAGTCCAGGGTCTCCCCTCTGTCTAACGGGTACAGGTGGCGCAAGGCGCGTTCGGCAGAATCGGTACCATCAACAGGTGGTGGCGTATCCGTTTCCACAAAATCCCAGAACTGGCGCTCCAGCACATAAAGCGCTTCGATGAGCTCCTCGTTTCGTTCAAGGCGGTAGACCTTCAACTCCTGACCACACAGCAGGACGCACACGTCTGCCGACTGTTTGCCGGTAACGGCCAGTTGGTGCTGGACCTGGCATTGGATGTAGTCCGGCACGCCCTCCTTCCAAAGTCGTGATCCGAACTCCCCTGCCGTTTTGCATTCCAGGATCTGCACTTCATCATCAGCCAACACGGAGTAATCCAGGTTCGCTAGCATCCAGTGCTTTTCCGGATCTGGGTGCTGCAATACCGCGTTTACTCGGCGTACCTTTCGGCCCGTTTGCTGGCTGTACTGCTCTGCCACAATCGGTTCCAAGATATGGCCCCAGTAGACAGGTGAGGTGGGATCGTCAGAATCCGGTTTCGGCAGACCAGCGTCCCTGCCGGTTTTGACCATCCATAGTTCCAGTTGCGACTGGTAAGGATTCATGCCGACGGCGGCAGCGGCATCACTACTGCCAACGCCCTGCTTGCGTACCTTCAGCCATTCATCCCGGCTGAGGCCCTTGGTGGAGACCAGGCGCAATGCCGGTCGTTGTTTCTGAATTGTGTTTGCACTCATGCCCATGGTGTTTTCCTCCAGACATAAAAAAGCCCACCAGAGCATCAGGCTCCGGTGGGCTTTATGGCGGTTTTGAGATTTTTGGAATTGGCTCAGGCCACAAGTGACATGGCCTGCTCTAACGAACGGTTCTTAACAGCGGCACCGGTTCCGAACCAGGCGGAATCCAGCCGGTGGTCAACGGTTTTGGCGCGTCGTTGGTGATCGATGAATTCAGTAACGGCGTTGAGCAGGCCGTAGGCCGTGCCTTCGGATGACGCTAAGTTGGCACCCATGCCCTCGCCTTCATACAGACCCAAGGCTTTGGCCATGGAGCGTTCGTTGGTTTTGCCGACTCCGGTACCGGAATCATCGGTGAACACCTTAAGGAAGTAGTTCCTGGCTTCCGTGGTTTTCACCTTCCGTTCGCTCAGGGACTTCAGGCGGTACATGAAGTCGTCCCATGCGGAAACCGAAATGCCGAGCTGTTTCTTCACCAGGTCCGCATCGAAGGCGGTATTGTGCTTCACCTTGACGGCATTGGCGGTGGAGCCCTTCAGAGCGACAGCCAGCGTGTTGTTGCACACCACACGGATACTGGTGAACTGAACGGTGGTTGCCATAGTGCCATCACAGGCGGTGGCCAGTAGGACGTAAGCATTGGTCTGGTCATTGCCCTTGAGCATGCCGGATTGACCGGTTCGGGCCAGTGCCCACATCTTGCGACCGCCTTTCAGAACACCAGCGGTTTCAAGGTCAAAACCGGAGACCTCGGTCAGGTCCCGGTAGAACTCCAGAATCTCTTCAGGCTGAACCACTTTGAAGCGATTACCGACCACCGACAGCGGTGCCCTTGTATCCGAGCGGTAAAGCACCTTGGAATCCGGATAGGACAGAATCTCGCCCAGGGTGCCACCCGCATTGGTGACATAGCGGACGGGGCTTTCCTGGATTCGCCAGTCCAGACCAGCTTGCTTTGCCCAGACCTCCAGAGGCTGATTTGAAGTCAGTTCATTCCCCAGGCCATGCCAAGGGGTTTGGCCAACGTAAGCCATTTGCTCGATGAGATGAGCCATGGTTGTTCTCCTATGAAATATGCGAGGGGAATTAAATGATGTCGTCCGGGGAGTCAGAGTCGACACTGAAGGAATAGCTGCAATCGAGGCAGCGGTAGTTGTCGAGCACACGGTCATCCAGGACATTACCCAGAATCACGCCAGCGGAAGCGCCGGTGGCACCTCCCAGCAGTGCACCGATGACGGCACCACCGATACCGCCCAACGTTGCGCCTACGGGTCCGGCAACGATACCCAGCGTGGCACCTGCTCGAGCACCGGCTGTCGCAGCAGAAAACCCGCCATAGGCGCCTGCAGACGCACCGACGACCCCAGCGGTTTTCTTGCCGTAGTTGTTCTTGCCAATCCGGACGGACAGGCAATTGGGGCATTGTTCAGACATCATAATTTCCTCTGTGAATTGGGAGGGAAGGCACGGTCAGTGCCTTGGTTCACAGGGGTGATATAGGTTTGAAAAATTCTGGAATAACTGAATGACCAGCTACGTTTGCTACGCGTAGCAAACGTAGCAACATCTTCGGCACTATTCCTCGCAGAAAAAAAGCGATTCAGAATATTCTGGATTATTCCCGGAACAAAATTCCCACGCCTCGTCCTTCCAATTAGCCTGATCAACATACTGATGAGGAGATAAGAAATGACAGGCCAACCAAAGAAAAACATCCGCTTTATACGGCTGAGGACCGTTATCGATAAAACCGGCCTGTCGCGCTCAACGATATACAACAAAATTAAGTCGGATTCGAAATACTTCGATCCGACGTTCCCTAATCAAATCAAGCTTGGTGGCGGAGCAGTCGCATGGATCGAATGTGAAGTCGACGACTGGATGCTGAGTCAGATAGAGATTACACGCAGTTGATCATAACTTTAAAGAGAGGAATCAGAACATGTATTCAGGCCAGCAAACAACGAATAGTCGCTGGGGACTGGTATCGGGGCCACAGCTAAATTTATTCGAACGGTACCAGGGACTACCAGACCTTTCATGTCTTGGTTTACTGGGGCACGCTGTGGGACATGCTGGCGAGTCTATTCAAACGCCCTATCCACATACACTCCTTGTAGCTATAACTGCGGCTTCCACAGTAACCCAGGCGCTATGTGATGTAGAAAAGCCTGTGGGAGGAAATACGTCCCTATCCCTGTTTACTTTGATGATCGCAAACTCCGGGGAGCGAAAATCCAGCTTGATCAAGTATTTTTTTCGTCCAATTCGGGAAGCGGAGACTTTCGCAGAGGAAGACTATAAGGCCCTGCTCAACAAATGGGAGCAAGAAATTCACATCTGGGATCTGCAGCGCAAAGTGTTAGAAAAAGCGCTGAGCAGTGTTATTAGGCAAGACCTTAAGTCAAGCATGGAGGAATAGTAGCTTTATGGCCGAAATCGACGCGACAAAAGCACAAAATCTCTTAACCGCGCATCTGGCGGCGAAACCAAACAAACCGAGAAAAATACAATTCATCCAAGATGATGTCACTTATCAAGCGCTAATTGAGGGAATGCATGAAAATTGCAAAAATGTCTGTGTACTTGCCGATGAAGGTACCGGCACCCTTAACCGTTTAGTAACCCCGGGGATGTCCATGTTAAATTCAGCATGGAGCAATATGGAGATAACCATCGGACGAAAGACTTCCGAGTCTTTCAATCTTCCAGATCCACGCATAACTTTCCTGCTGTCCATTCAACCAGGGCCATTTGAAGAGTATCGGGAGCGTAAATCAGACATGGCAAAAGCTGCCGGACTCTGGTCAAGAACAATCACTTGTAGCGCACAATCATCAACAATTGGGTATCGTTTAGCTTCCGAAAATAAGCAAGAATTTTTCGATCCATCTCACTATTTGGAACGATTCCAAAGACTATTAAAAAAGAATTTAAAACTAGGAAAAAATCCTAAAACGAGTCGAAGTATACTTAAATTTGAGAAGCGAGCGAATCCGCTTTATGTCGAAACTCTTAACGAAATCGAAGCAAATATGAGGCCGGGCGGATTATATGAGAATGCAAGCGACCACGCATCAAAATTAATGGAAAATATTGCCCGATTATCAGCGATAATTCACGTCGTAAACGGATATGAGGGAGATATAAGTTGGGAAACGTTAAATACTAGCATACAGATTTGCATATTTTTTTCAAAAGAATATCTCAATATTTTCAACACTCAACCTAAATATTTCCTTGACGCCATGATGCTAAATGATTGGTTGACTGTAAATATCCGACAAAAAGGTCTCCGATACATAGGAAAACGACACGCCCGACAGTACTGCTCCGGACCACTTCGACAACCAGGTAGATTTAAAGAAGCTCTCGATTTCCTTGAGTGCCATGGATATATAAGAACTTATCAGGATATAACAAAAACTTGGAACATCGATACTTTTCCAAGATTACAGTAGTTACTCGTTATAACCAACTAACGCTTAAAATAATTTATTATGTAACAGTTTCTGTCATTAGAAGCAGAAAAGCATTTTCAGAGACAACCTGCCCTCGAAACGATCAGGCATGGGCAGGCCTCGCTCAAAATCCCTAATTGCGCCGGAACCGGATAAACCGACTGAGTTCCCGGCTTAAGGCCGCAGACTTCTTTACGCCATGGTCTTTTAAAATTTCGTCAACATTTCGCTCGAAATCCTCGACATTGGTTTTATAAACATCCTGCGTCGTTTTCACACAGCCTTTCCAGTGAGACTTGGCCAGTGTGTTCGCAATGTCCAGCAATGAAACTTTATCTTCCCCTTCAATTTGCTCAATTGGAGCTTTCGGGTAGTACACCCTTTTGCCTTGTACGATTTTCAGCGCGGCGATTACTTTGCTAGCATCGACATTCTTCGCATTTAAATCACGCGCCAGATCTGTTGCTAGCGTTTGATCCTCATCGTTTACACTCGCTTGACTGGACTCTTCATGTTCTTTGTTGCAAGCCACAGCATACCGATTGAGCAGCCGAAGATCCTCCGGCATCCATTCGTCGATAAACAAGGCAGGATCGATAGCTTGTGATTCCGACACGTACTGCTGGTAATCAGTCCTCAAGACGAATAGATCCGATAACCTGATAGAATAACCTTGCTCCATCACCTGGTTCGAAACTAGACCATCATTGTTATTCCTAGTGGGTACCCCAACTACAAATAACTCTTGAGTACGCCCTACTCGTCCTGCAGAGCTGCGGGTGAAGCCAATAGTGTTATATTTTTCCGCTATCTCCTTTTTCATCCTTTCGAAGTCGGCAGTTTCTCGATCCAATATTTTGAAACCCAGATCTGAATCTATAAATAAAACCAGCTCCGTTTTGCTTACGACACTTTGGCCAGTAGCTAACACTTCTCTGACGACCATAGACCCAACGGATAGATATCGATGATCTTTTGATAGAAGGGAATATTCTGGGCCCAGATCCTCACCTCTCATCCCGAATGAGTGTTTGCGGAGATAAACCTGGAGATGATCAGGGATACGGCACCAAATATCTCTACCCTGCTTTTGATGGTCTCGGAGAAACTTATTTATATCGATAAAATTTCGCTGCTGGAGATCTGCAAGATATACCACCTCTAGCTGGTCAATTTCGCGAGCCATTGACAACCTCCTGTGAGTTCGTTTTCGAACCAAGCTTGTGATGTTCCGCAAGATGAGCGCCAAGTTTGTCCCATGCCTGCTTCTTTTCCGGGCCATAGCTGTGACGTTGATAGACCCTTTTCACCTTGTTTTCTTCCGTATGGTTCAAGCACCGCTCCGCAACTTCCGGCATAACACCAAGCGCCGTCATTATCGTTGCTCCTGTTCGCCGGAGATCATGTGGTGTCCATTTCCCTCCTGGAAGGACCAGTGCTTGAGCCTTTGAGCTCCGCCCCTTGTTCGGCTCCTTACCGAATGGCAACTGTCTATCACGAATCTGCTTGGTAATTGATTTTGGACAGACAGGGCCAGAATCTGATGAGTTTGGGTAACACCATCGAGAATCCTCGGTAAGTTTTTTCAGATCTTTGAGCCAGGCTACAGCAAAGCTGGATAGAGCAATCTCATGAGACTTACCATTCTTGCTGTTTTCTGGAGGTATCTTCCAAGTACCTCGCTTTAAATCCACATCAACCCACTCAGCTTTGATCAGTTCACCAATTCTGCAACAGGTTGTCAGCATGATCCAGATAGCGATGGATGTGGAAGGCAACATCTGAGCATCGGGGATCTGATTGGCAAGTGCTTTAATTTCATCGTCACCCAAAACCCTGTCGCGCTCAACGTCTTTGCCGCCAATCTTTGACTTTCTGATACTGGCGGTGGGGTCGTACTCAATTAAGTCTCGGTCGACTGCAAAGCGAAACATCTGCCGGATCAGGCTTAACGTCAGCTTTGCCATACGGGTTACACCCCGAGTAAGTTGTGCATCAACAACCTCTATAACGTGACCTTTTTTGACATCTTCAACCGCAAGCTGGCCAATTTTAGGAAGCACGTCCTTCTCAAAAAGCCGACGAACCTCTGCACCGCCATCTTTTCGGTTCTTCAAATCAATATCCGCCCAATGCTCGAAAAGCTCCTTCACCGTCTTACGGGCGGCCTGGCGTGCTTTCTCAGCCTCTGCAGCCTCCCGTTCTGCTTGCAGCCTGGCCATCTTTGCTTCATGTGTGGCCTTACGGGCGGCCTCCTCAGCTTCCTGATACTCCCTCAGATCCCGAATGCCAGCTTGATATAAGCGGGATAGCTCACCAGCCTTCGTTCGAGCTTCTCGCAGGGTTAAGCCGTCTTTACCGGACTGATCGTAGTTACCTACAGGAAGGAAGACCCGATCACCATGGGAATTTGTATACCGGAAGTAAAACAGCCTGTCTCCGCTTTTCAGAATGCGAGCCATAAAACGCCCACATCCCCTCGGAGCATCCTCAGTCAACCAGACCGACTTGCCCGGCTTTGAGTTCATTTGCTTGTCTGTAATCGTTCCCATTACTACTCACTCAGTTAATGCCGAACTCTCGTCACCGTTTGGTCACCGTTTCTCGATCGCTTAAACTGGATGGTATTGGATTGCGTTAGAAAACACAAAATCGTTTTTTCAATAAAAACAAAGGTTAATAATTTTATTTGGATTGGCTTAGATCTGCTTGAACGGCGAGTTACCTTTATGGGGTGCAAGGGGTCGAAGGTTCAAATCCTTCCGTCCCGACCATATTTTTCAGCAATTTAGCTCGGACCCGGAAAGTCCGGGCTTTTTTGTTTCTGGAAAACAACCCTTCCCGATTGCTCAGGAGCGGCAGTTCTCGCTCACATAGCCAACCGACTGCCCGCAGTGCTCATACGGGTCATTCGCTCAGTCACCCGGAATCCAAAACTAACGCTTCACCATCGTTGATATACCTGTATTTTCGTACGTATCGACGCCGCAGTGTAGAAAGCGTACTGTAAATTCGACCGCCCAGTCACCACCAAGGTGGCCTACGATACTGGCACGCGGATTGTCGATATGGTGTGGGAAGACATGAGGCCGCGTGAGCGCGGTATGACGTTGGCGCCAGCGACCAAGTATCGCGATATGGCCCGCCAGTATCCGCCGAGGGATAATCACTAAAATGAGCCTTTTGAGTGCCTTGTCGCATCGCCAGCAGGGCCTGCTATTTACCGGTGGCGGAGCGTTGATAATGGCGCCTGATGCTTTGCTTATCAAGGTGGCCGACCTACCAGATGCAGAGATACTGATGTGGCGCGGCTTCCTCTCGGCATTAGGCTTTTTGCTGATCGCTCTGCTGCGCCATGGTCGTGGAACGCTGGCAGCATATCGTCGCTGCGGCTGGACCGGTATCGCCGTGGCGCTGCTGTTCAGTCTGACGACCTGTGGTTTTGTGCTTGGTAATCAATACACCAAGGCGGGCAACGTGTTGATGATACTGTCCAGTTCGCCATTAATCGCTGCCATCCTCTCCTGGATATTCCTTAAAGAGCGTTTACCCAGGAGAACGTGGCTGGCGATTTGGCTATGTATGGCAGGTATCGCAATGATCGCTTTGGATGACGCAGGCGCAGGTTCCTGGATAGGCAACGCGTTCGCCTTGATGGCAGCGACTACCTTAGCGATTAATTTTACCCTGTGTCGCACTCGCCCGGGCATTGATATGAGCCCGATGCTGGTGTTTAACGGCATTATTATCGGTAGCGTCGCTGGACTGTTGTGGCTTGCGGGGAACGAACCGGTGCTGCCAGAGAGGAACCAACTCGCCGTGGTCGTTTTGCTCTGCTTGGTCATTGTTCCCTGTGGCGTAACGCTGCTGCAGCGTGGCCCGCTGTATCTACCCGCCGCCGAAGTGGGCTTGCTGTTGCTGTTGGAAGTGGTGCTGGGCACGCTGTTGGCTTGGTGGGTTCTGGGTGAACAGCCCGCATCAGTGGCCCTGCTCGGTGGTGGGCTGGTGCTGGGCACTTTGCTGGCCAAGAGCCTCTACGAACGGCGGCTGGAAATAAGGCAGCGGGAGAGCATAGAACCCGATCCGCCGATAACAGCAGACCAGTCAGGTACGGTATAATTTTCAGGAATTAAAATAGGTGGACGAATTCAGGCTCTGAGTAAAACACGCTCAGTGGATTGACGATGGGCCGTCGTGATACCTCGCCATCATTTCTTTTCCGCTAGGACTCGGATGATTTCCGGCACCGTCAGGTCCTGATCATCGATACCCGCATACAGCGCCTCAACGGCCTCCGCGACCAAGCGGCGAGCGCCCAACTCATCGGTCATGGCGCGGTAATAACCTAGGTCCTTAGTGGCATTGGCTACGCTGAAATTAAAACCGGACGGGTCGTCGGACGCGATGAAGGGACGCAAGCGATCAAAGACGACACCGCTACCGCCGCCCTTACCCACTACTTCGAGAAAAGCAGTATCGTCAATCCCTGCCTGACGCGACGCCGCCGCGGCCTCTGCCAGCACCGCCGAGAAACCCAATGATACGAAGTTGTGCAGTAACTTTAGGGTATGCCCAGCCCCCACATCGCCCGCATGGGTGATATTCTCGGCAAAGCATGCAAGTAGTGGCCTCAGCTCCGCGAAAAGCTCCGGGGAGGCTCCGACGATCAGATTCAGGCGCCCCGCTTCCGCCTCCTTGGGCGTCCGGGTCATGGCAGCATCCATAAAACGCCCACCGGCCGCGGCTATACGCTCAGCCACTCGCTCGGTCGAACTCGGCAAGGCGGTAGAGCAGTCGATCACCGCGCTCTTCAACACCAAACCCTCCACCACTCCATCCGGCCCGAATAATGCCGCCTCGACTTGAGGCGAGCCGGTCACGCAGAGCAGCACTACCTCTGCCGCTTCGGCCACTTCGCGCCCGGATGCCCTAGAAGTTGCGCCCGCGGCCAGCAGATCATCCACCGGCTGATTACCAGGATGATCCATAAAGTCGAGTCGGTGCCCGGCCTTGAGAATGTTGCGAGCGATACCGTGCCCCATTAGGCCCACGCCGACCAAGCCGATACGCAACGATTGCGTCATAGTATGTCTCCTAGTTTGAGTGACCCGCCACCCCTCACCCATGTCGAATGGCGACTGTCTTAATCCGAGTATAGCTTTTCAAGCCTTCAAAGCCTTTTTCGCGCCCATGTCCGGAGCGTCCGACGCCGCCGAACGGCAGCTCGATCCCACCTGCGGCACCATAATTGTTGATAAACACCTGGCCACTGCGCACGCCTTTGGCCAGACGCAACTGACGTCCGCCATCGCGTGTCCAAATGCCAGCGCAAAGACCGAAATCGGTACCATTGGCCAGCACCATAGCCTCGGCTTCGTCTTCGAAGTGCTGCACGGCCAGTACCGGTCCAAACAGCTCCTCACGCAGCACTTCGTGTCCCTCAGGGATATCAACCAGAAGCTGCGGCACCACGAAGTGCCCCTCTTTCGAGGCCCCTTTCGCCAGTCGCCCGCAAGCCAAGGTGCGGACGCCGTCCGCGCGAGCCCTCTCAAGACATGCTTCCAGCTGGGACTTCTGGCGAGCGTTGATCAGAGGGCCGCAGTCGGCATCCGCTTCGCCAGCGTCGCAGCTCAGAGCGGAGAAGCGCTCTGCGAGACGGCTCAAGAAGACCTCGGCTATCTCACGCTGGACCAGCAAACGGCTCCCTGCGGAGCAGGTCTGTCCGGCATTCTGGATGATGCCCCACACTATCGCCTCCAAGGCAACTTCCAAATCGGCATCTGCGAAAACGATCTGTGGTGACTTTCCGCCCAGTTCCATGGTGAGCGGGACATGATGCACGGCCGCTGCTTGAGCCACCAGAGTACCGGTCTCGGGCGAGCCCGTGAACGAGAGGTGTTCGATGTCTGGATGTGCCGCTAAAGCGGCACCGGCCTCGAGTCCCAGACCAGGGACAACATTAAGCACGCCTGCCGGCAGACCGTTCTCCACGGCAAGCTCGGCCAAGCGCAGCACGCTGAGACAGGCCTCTTCCGCCGGTTTAAGTACCACGCTATTACCCGCAGCCAGAGCCGCTGCCACACAGCGGCCGAAAATCTGCGCGGGATAGTTCCAAGGGATGATCTGCGCGCAGACCCCATAAGGCTCGCGCCAAGTCATTACCGCGAAGTCATTTTCGAAGGGTATCGTCTCGCCGTGTAGCTTATCCGCCGCACCGCCGTAGAACCGGAAGTAACGGGCACAGGCGCCGACATCGCCGCGCGCCTGGGTCACCGACTTGCCGGTATCGACGCACTCCAGGGCAGCGAGCCGCTCGTGATCAGCCTCGATGATCGCGGCGAAGGACATGAGCCACTCGCCGCGTCGCCGAGCGCTCCAACTCGACCACGCCCCTACTCGCCCAGAAAAGGCGTCAGCGGCGGCCCTGACCGCCCCATCTACCTCTGAAGCTTGACAGCGTGCGATGCGGGAGATGAGACGTCCGTTTGACGGCGACTCCACATTCAGGGTCGCCTGGGTCACGACCCAGGCGCCACCGATCAACGCCCGGCTCGGCGGCATCTGAGGTAGGAACTGCATGGTGTTTTTCCTTGTCGTTTCCATCAATAAAGCAGGTCTACCAGCCCCATCGAGATCCAGGGTTGGTAGGTGATCGCCAACAGGCAAGCCAGCACCACCAGTACAAAGCGCATCAGCCAAGGTAATAACTGGTCGACCGAGAGCTTAGCCACCGCACAGGCTGCAAACAGGTTGACCCCCAACGGTGGGGTAAACATACCGAGCGCCAAGTTCACCACAACGATCAGCCCGAAATGCACTGGATCAACTCCGTACTGCACCGCAATTGGAGTGAAAATTGGCGCAAGCACCAGAATCGCAGCGGAGGTCTCAATAAACATCCCCACAATCAGCAGCATTACGTTTACCGCCAGCAAGAACGAAATTTGGCTGTCAAACACAACCGTGACCCAACCGGCGACTTCATTTGGCAGTCCGGAACGGCTGATCAGGAAACTGAACAATGATGCTGCCGCGATGATCAACATCACGGCTGATGTGGAAATAACGCTGTGGCGCAAGATTGGTATCAATTCTTTAAGATCCAGCTCCCGGTATATAAAGCCGCCCACAATTACCGCATAAACCACTGCCACAGCGGATGCTTCTGTCGGAGTGAAGACACCGCCATAGATTCCACCAATCACGACCACCGGCATAAGCATGGCGATCCAAGCACGTTTCAGAGCAACAGGAAAGACTTGGCGATCTTCATGATCACGCAAGCCATAGCCCCGGACTTTGCAAAACAGATAGAGGAACAGCAGCAGGGCACCGCCGATAAGCAGGCCCGGGCCGATGCCCGCTATAAAAAGCTTACCGATAGAAGTGTCAGTACTTACTCCGTACAAAATAAGCGGAATAGATGGCGGAATAAGTACGCCCAATTCTGCGGACGAAGCTTGGATAGAGGCTGCCAACGGGCGAGGATATCCGTGCTTAACCATCGCCGGAATCAAAATGGAGCCGATTGCGAAGGTTGTCGCCACACTGGAACCAGATACTGCTGCGAACATCATGCAGGTGAGCACACAAGTCATCGCCAGCCCACCCTGCAGGCCGCCGACCATTGACTTGGCAAGGTCCACAAGGCGCCGGGAAATTCCACCCGCAGCCATCAGGTTTCCAGCAAGAATAAAGAAGGGAATGGCCATCAGTGGGAAATTATCGAGGCCGATAAACATCTGCTGAGGCACCAACAGGAGGGGCAATCGTGAGAAAAACTCAATACCAATAATCGAGGCAAGCACAATCGACACCGCGATCGGCACGCCCAAGCTGAACAGTATGATCAGGGACAGTCCAATGGCAGCATTCATGAATTGACTCCCCGTACAGATTTGTCTGGTGCCAGTCCTGAATTGGAATCGACCGGTTCCGTCGATACGGTTTCATCGGTCGGCACTTCACTATCGACCGGCCCTATGCCCTCGAACCCCTTAGCCTGTGCTATCAACCGGGCTACAATAGCGACTAGCGCGAATAGCGCACCAGTTGGCATAGCAGCATAAACCCAGCCAATAGAAACCCCAAGGCCTGACAACATCTGCGAACGGACACGCCAAGTCATCGCTGTACCATAGTAAACCAATACCAAAAACACGATGACACAACTCAGGGCAACGAATGTTTCTAGCCAGATAAGGCGCCGTTTTGGCAACAATCTGTAGATCACTTCGACCGACATCATCATGCCCCCACGAAAGCCAGCGGCCGCGCCTAAAAAGACACACCAGATCATGGCGGAGCGAGAGATAACTTCAGACCAAGTTGAGGGCGCGTCCAGAAAAAACCGGGTCACCACCTGATAAAAACCGAGGGACACCGAAATGATCAGCATGGCCACCGCTGCCAACATGGACAACCGGGTGGTCCAGCGTTCAAATTGCAGGAAATGATTCACCATCGTGATGGTCCTGTGGTGTTAGCAGCCCGGTATCGTTGACACCGGGCTGCGGCTGACATGACAGCTCACTCAGCAATCGCTGGCCTGGATCAGGTCCAACATCTTGCTGCCATACTGATCTGTATATATTTTGTACGCAGGCTCCGCCGCTTTCTTGAACGGCGCCTTGTCGATATCGGTTTCAACCTCCATACCTTTATCACGAAGTAGCTTCACGCCGTCTCGCTCAAGGCGAGATACTTCGGCACGAGTAGCAGCTGCAGAGGCTTTAGCGGCCTTGAAAAACCAGCCGCGCTGCTCATCGGTAAGGCCATCCAGCAATATCGGAGAACCCAAGACGATCGCTGGTGAATAAACATGACCAGTAAGTGAAAGGTAATCTTGAACCTCCCAGAACTTGGTTGCCACGATCACAGTGATCGGATTCTCCTGGCCGTCCACAGTGCCCTGCTGCAGCGCAGTAAATAGCTCGGGGAACGCCATCGGCGTGGGATGAGCGTCCATTTGCTCAAACGCTTCCATGTGCACCTTGTTCTCCATGGTACGAACCTTGAGATCGACCAAATCCTTGGGCGTTTTAATTGGTCGCTTGCTGTTGGTGATATGACGGAAGCCATTTTCTGACCAGGCGAGGCCCACAAGATTATTTTCGCTCATCTTGTCAAGCAGGGACTGACCGATATCGCCATCCAGGACACAGCGGGCCTGCTCGTAGCTCTCGAACAGAAATGGCAGATCCAGTACGTAGGTTTCCGGAACGAAATTTCCCAGCGGCCCGGTGGAGGTAATCACTACATCGACGGTTCCGATCTGCAGGCCCTCAATCATGGCGCGCTCGCCACCGAGGGACCCAGAGGGGTGCTCGAGAACTTTGAATTCGCCGTTACTCAGGCGTTCCAGAGTTTCCTTGAACGCGTCAGCACCTACTGAGTAATGAGAACTGTCCGATAAGGTATGTCCCAGATTAATGGTTTGTTGTGCCTGAGCATTGACAGCAAACAATGCCAGCGCGGCGGAGAACCCACCCACTGCGAGTGAGAGCGTGCGTCGTAGGGATTTTGTTTTCATTGTTGATCCTTTGCGTTGCGTTTACACACTTGAGATTTCCCCTGACTCAGAGTCAAAGGGCCTTGACGCGTTCATCGAGGAAAGCCTCGACAATCTCGCGAAAATCGCTATCGCCTTTAAATCCCAGCGCATTGGCGCGCTGGTTAGTGAACCGTCCGGGCCAACTGGAAACAATGGCTTCGATGTTTGCATCAGGCTGGTGTTTTACCCGTGCCAGGGCCTCATCGCCGCCGGCCTGCCGCAGGCTGTCCAACATCTCGGCGACGCTGACGGTGATTCCTGGCAGCATCAGACTGCGCCGGTTGCCCAGATCAGCGCCGGATATCTCGGCGCCGTGCACCAGTGCGTCGATCACCCGTCCGGGTGACATCACGAACAGTTCCAGATCAACCGGCACCGGGCACACGGCGTCCTCGCCGTTCAGCGGTTCACGCAAGATGCTGGAGGCAAAGCTGGACGCGGCAGCATTGGGACGGCCAGGCCGGATGACAATGGTTGGCAGCCTCAAAACCCGCCCATCAATCAACCCGCGACGGCTATAGTCGTTAATCAGGAGTTCACTCATGGCCTTCTGGGTACCGTACGAGCTTTGTGGCGTCAGGGCCGTCAGGTCATCAAGCACCTCAGGCAGCTCACCACCGTAGACCGCCACCGAACTGGCCATAATCAGTCGCGTGGTCGATAACCCCCGTGACCGACACCCCTCCAGCAGGGCGCGGGTGGCATCAAAGTTGACCGCCATTCCCAGTTCCAGATCAGCCTCAGCTGCGGAACTGACCACCGCTGCAAGGTGGAAAATCACATCGGGAC
>NZ_DRGY01000063.1 GCF_011049865.1 Marinobacter antarcticus
CCACATGGACCTGCACGGCGGGATATTGAAGGCGCTGGGCGAAGCCAATATGTTGCAAGAGGGTGGGGTTGTTGTTAACGGCCCATTAGTCTCCGAGCGGCAGATGATGGACACCCTGGACAAGTTGCAGACGGATATGCACATAGTAAAAAGCATCTTGAACCATGAGCCTGATATACATACCCAGCCGCACCAGAACGAATTTGAACAGAGCCTCAAACAACCCGAGGAACCTGTTTACGACCTTGAGATGATAGCGCTGCAATTAGTGCTCACAGAATTTGATTTGATACAGGCGCATAGATAGCGTCAAGCAAACCAAGAGGCAGTCAATGTCCGAATCGATCAGTAAGGAGTCCAATTATGGACGACGATGTAAAAACCCAGGAGGGTACTGATACTGATGCGGGCGTTGTGCGCGTTAAAGAAAAGGATTCGATCCTCGCTGCAATACACGAATACCGTGATGTTGTGCGTTCATACGAGGCAAAAACCTCAGACCGCCTAACTGCCAACGAGAAATGCGCAGATGACCTGCGGACGCGCTTAGCTGAACAAAAGACTACCCTTGAGAATGTCGAGACCACGGTCTTAGACCTTCAGGACAAGGGTGCCAAGGAAACCAAGGCGTTCTGGGATGGCGTTGGGAACGAGATCAAGAACCAGGCTGTAGCCGCTACGTGGGGTTATGGCGTTGTTGGTGCTGGTCCGATTGCCCGCGCAATGTACGCCCCCAAAACCAGGTATAACCGGCCAATGGCAAAGCAGGAAACGCCCACCTATGACGTTCCTCGCGAACTCATGGAGATGAACGACTTCCTGCACCTTTGGGGTCTACACAAGACCTTCAAGGCAACCGGCGGCGCATACAGCGAAGAGACCTACCGGCAGATCGTTAAGGGAACAGATACCTATGCGATCCTATGCGGTGAGTTGGCGATGTACGATAAGTCGTTTGCCAAGGCGCTGGATACCCAGACCACCAATGAGGGGCTAGAGTGGATACCCACTCAGTTCTCAGCCCAGTTCATTGATGACCTGCGGCTGTTGCTGCGGGTGGCCGCACTGTTCCCCCGGATTAACATTCCGATGGGAACCGGCCCTCTGACGGTACCACGGCAGGGCGGGCGTAAGCGCGTGTTCTTGCAGGGCGAGGCAATAAGCGATAATCCGACAGATTATAGCTCGATCACGCCCGGCACCGGGAATGTAACCTTTGACCCGGTCAAGCATGCTGCGCTGATACGTTTCTCTGATGAGATTCAGGAAGATTCAGCGGTGGCAATTGCGCCGATGATGATGGCTGAATTAATGCAAGGCATTGCCGATGCTGAAGAGGACGCCGTGGTCAACGCCGATACCTCTGCCACCCACCAGGATAGTGACGTGACTGCTTCGGACGATATCCGGAAGTCATGGACTGGTTTGCGTAAGCATACCGGCGGTTCGGGCGGTGTGGCGGCTGTTGACGTTGGCGGCATGACTGTTTCGGCTTTCCGGAACGTCCGCAAGGCAATGGGCCGGTACGGTGCCATGTCGAGCGACCTGGCGTATATCGCTGGTGTCAGTGCTTACATTCAGATGCTTGGGATTACCCAGGTGTTAACCCTGGATCAGATCGGGCCGCAGGCTACGATCCTTCAGGGCGAATTGGCGCGGTTTGACAACAGCCCGATTATCGTCAGTGAGTTTATCCGTGAGGATTTGACCACTCTCGGTGTTTACGACGGTGCAACCACGACGGACACCATTACACTATTAGTCAACACCCGTGCTTTCTGGCTCGCCGATAAGGGCGCGCCGAGAACCGAGACCGACCGTGACATCAAAAAGGGTCAATCGTTCTCCGTTGCAAGCCGTCGTATTGACTTCCAACAAACGCAAAACCCGACCGCGACGGAAGAGACCGTTGGCTTGGGTTATGGCATAACCTCATAAGGAAGGGAGTATATCATGAGTGGTGAATTTATTCCTGTTGGAAACCAAGTTGTTCCCTCCCTTGACCAGCTTGCACAAGTCGGCATGGGAATGGATGGACCTGGCGGGAAGGATATGCGTTCTCTGCTTCGGCAGATGATGCTGGCTTCCGGCCTTAACACTATCCACGTTGTCAACAACACTCAGGCGGTTACCGGCTGGGTGGAAAATAACGACGGCGTGTTTGATATTGCCGCAGGCGCTGGAGATCGCGTTGAAACCAACGAGATTCAAATGACCTCGACCGGAACGTGCGACGGAACCCAGTTCCTCCAGTTGGATAACATCTACCAATCGGCTGCTATTCCGCCTGATGCGGGATCGGCTGGCCGGAAGCAGATGGACTGGACGGACACCCGTTACATCGGTTTCTGGGTGAATAACCAAACCAATGGCGATTTCTCAACCGCCGGTGAGTTGAAGATCACCATCGTTAATAACGGCGAGGAGCAGACGCAAGTCAATCTCCAGGCCCAACCAAACGATGTTCACCAGTGGTTCGAGATCGACATGGTGGCCGAAGACTGGGACCGTAATGCGGTTGAATCCATGCGCTTCTATGCCAATGTGGCTTCCGGTGAAGACATCTTCATCAACGAGATCACCCGCTATGAGATCAGTTACGACCGTGGCCCGTTATACGGCTGCATGTGGTACATCAGTTCCGGCGTTACGCTGACCGAGAACGACCTGGTAGGCTGGGAAATTGACGGCCTGGTCGCTTCGTCTGGATCAGCGGTGGTTGGAGACTTAGGCCCAGTCAAACTGTTCCAGCATGGATTGCCGGTTGCTTCGGCTACTGGCGATGCGGCTCACACTGTGTGGGGAATGGTCCCTGGATTGTTCCTGTTCATTGGGCGGTCGAACGGCTCATGCACGGCGGGCGACTTGGCTGAGTGGGCGTCGGCGCGGCATCTTACGGATGTCTCTACGACAACTACCGGCTTAGGAGTAGCCGTGGCGCTGGAAACAGACGGCGCAGCAGAGGACGACATTCTCTTCAACTTGATTAAACCTGGTGCTAGTGCATAGGCACCGACTTAGGATGGTAGCCGGGGATGTATCAGCCTGTCCCTGATGCGCCCCGGTTGCTCTCCGCACACTAACAACACAAAAGAGAGGCATATAATGTCCGAACAGCAGATTGATACAGAAGAGATTGAGTTTGGCGCAGAAGCGTCAGGGGAACAGGAAACTACTTCAGATACCGTGCAGGCGGATAGCCTGCCACCGGCTCAGGGGGTAAGTATTGACGGTGATGACGAATCGTCAGTGACGGCTGAGGCCGACGAAAAATACGATACCGAGCCGGATCCGGCCAAGCCTGGGCGCGGCGAACTACCCGAACTGATTAAAATGCAATTCCTTGGCGTCCCAAATGTTGTAGATCATTATCGCAGTGGTACGTATCGTTGTAAAATCAGCGATCCGGACTCCTGCTTGATCGACGTGCCACCCCAGGAAGTAAAGCGGTTGCTAACTAAATTTCCTGAACAATGGCGGATGCGCTATGATGCCGCCACAGCAAAACATCTTGGGAAACTCCTGAAAAATAAGACCTTTGGCCCGCTTGTAAACGGTGCTTCGGTTCAGGCGATTAAAGGCGCTGCAAAGATTATTCAAGCCGACGGCACTGAGATTGTATTGCCTGCGGGCAGCCGGGTAACGGTTGAGCGGGGCGGTTAAAATGTTTAGACGGCTCCTATGCTACTTCAATTTCCACAGGTTCCTATACGCGGATTCCAATGAGCCGTTTGGTTTTTCCCTTGGGATTTGCGGCAGGCATGAGTGTACTAGATGCGGGGAAGTAATTCCAAGGGTTAAATGGCCTCGGCCACCAGCATTGGAGGGATAATGAAAATCCAATTTGTAGGTAATAGTAAGACGGGGCAAGACCGTTATCGTGGTTCGACAAGCCTGGTACCCAATCTGGTTTGCCGACTTGACCAGCCCCAAACCTGCACGCTAGAGGCGGGGGTGCATCTAACGGACAATGAGGCGTTACGGTTGTTGACACAATACCCCAACTTGTTCATCAGCCACGAAAGCTACCTGGCGAACCTGGCGGCAGCAGCCAAGCCTAAAAACAAGCCGAAGGGTAAACCCAAAAAGGCTGCCAACAAGGCCCAGGCAACGCCCAAGGCCGCAAAACCCAAAAAGGCTAGTAAGCCTAAGCCAGCCAAGAAACCGGCTTCTAAGGCCAAGTCTGGAGGTAAGTAATGACCGACGTACATAGGTTTGAAGAACCGCGCCGGGTCAATTCTGTCCTAGCTGCCGGGTATTCTGAGAAGCGGCGGCTGAAAGTAAACGCTGCCGCAGTCCAGACTAGCGAAGTATTCACCGGCGGCGGGCTAGATGACCTTACACCTGGGGGGACGTTCTCGGGAATCCGTAGCCATCTTTACAAGGTGGTTGTATCAACGGCGGCTGGCACGGACAAGTTTATCTATTTCCGGGATGGCGTCCAAATCTCGGCTGATGCCGGGGTAGCAATGACTGGCGCGGGACAGACGCTGGACAATGGCGTGACCATAACCTTTGCCGCCACCACCGGGCATACGCTTGCAGAGTTCTGGGAATTTGAGGCGACCATTACCACCGACCGGCACAAGATAGAGCCGGACTCGCTGGCCCACCACCTACGGCTATCGCTGGATCAAAAGGTCTGGTATAAGTGGTTCGCGTCCTATAGTGAGCCGGTGGCTGCTAATCTACCAACGCAGACGGCTACTGCTGACGGGCAGTTAATTCAATCGCAGATATTGCCAGCGGCCCAGGCTATAACTATAGCGATTCCTTGGGGGCTGGTGGGGAACGTGAAGCAGGCCGGAACGCTGAAAGACCTTTACTTCATAATCGAAAAGCATACCATCGATGCGGTAATGCAGATAACGGAGTTATAGTATGAGCGAATTACTCAATATTCCGGCTGATCTGGGCGTGCCTTCGGCGGACGGCACCGGCAATTCCACCATGAATGACGTCCTGGGTAACAAGAGTGATGATGCTTTAACTCAGGGGGCACTCCCATCAGTCTACGCATTGAGCGGTGGGGCAACCCGGCTGGTGTCGGTGCAGACAGTAGACGGATCGGCAACGACCTGGACTGCTGCCGCTCACCGGCTATTTACTATTACGGGGCTGGTGAAGGTGCGGATATTTGGCTTGGTTGACGAGGCGCTTACCGAAGGCAATGGCAATGAGACTATTGAGGTGGGCGTGGCAGGAGCCACAGCAGCGCTTATTGCGCAACTCGCAGATCCTAATACATTGGTGGCTAATGACGTATGGACAAACGGGGCGGCTTCCACCGCCCTGCCCGTGGGCTTCCCAACAGATTGGGCCGTAGTTGGCGATCTTGATATTGACCTGGTTGTAGCCGGGACTACCGGAATTACCAACGGGCAGATCACGTTCTACGTTGAATGGGTGCCAATCTCTGCCGGGGCAACGGTTGTAGCGGCGGTCTGGGATTAAACAATGACTGGTGAGTCCACAGCCCCACGATCCGTTCCCGCTATTGATTCGACGGCCAATACTAGCATCGAGCAGGTTGTTGGCAATAAGAACGATACCCACAACGGTACTAGTATAAAGGCCATGTTACATAAGCTGGACGAACACGCGCACAAATCAAGCAAGGTTTGGCCTACTTTAGCAAACGGTGTAGTTGTTACCGCTGGGGCTGCATGGGTACTTGGTGCATTTGCAGAGATCGCTGCTGTGAATGATATTGCTGTTGATTTTGATATTCACCATATTAGTGTTGAGGCATTGAGTGCCAATGAAGTATATGAGATCGTATTGTATGCGGCTACCGTTGAAATTGCGCGGGTAAGAGTTACCAAAAATGCGAACCTCGACGGGACAATGAATGTTCCTGTTCAATGTCCTATCCAGCCAGCAAATACACAGATTCAGGCAAA
>NZ_DRGY01000064.1 GCF_011049865.1 Marinobacter antarcticus
CGTCTTCTGTGTCGATGGTGCGAAGGCTGTAGTTCATCCATTTCCAGAACTCACCCTTGCGATCATAGACATCTGCCATGTAAAAGCGCGGGAATTCGGTATCCATATACATCACTTTTTTACTGTAAGGGTGCTCAGGCGGCGCAATGGCTTCAACGACCCAGACTTCACGGGGCTCCCACTGTTCTTTGGGGTTCCAGTAGGGTGCGTTATCCAGATCAACCGTGGGGAATCTTGCGTTGCCACTGGCATCAACATCCCAGGGCGTGACGCTGCTGTTCGCAACCACCAGAATCTTGCGCTTACCCAACAGCTTGTACTCCGGGTACCAGGTTGGGTGGGCGTTGAAAATCTCGATGTCGTCGTTGAGCTGGTCGGTCCCGCCAATGGGGTCCATCCAGGTGCCCCCAGACAAGCGGCGGGTGCGGCGCACCGATTTGATATACGCCCAGCTGTCGTCCAGCTTCGGGCTGTCGTAACGCACCGTGAACAAGCCCAGCCCGCGAATGTCTGCGGGGTATGTGGCGTACAACAATTGCTTCCACAGCACGTCATCGGTGCCTTCAACCGTATCGGCCTCGCCCAGGCGCCCCTTCATGTAATAGCGGCGCAAAACCCATTCCTGGGTTCGCTCCAGCCCCCGGTCATCATCGATAAACAGATAGGCGAACTGAGAGTAATCCTGGTAGTTCTTGATCGGTTGCGCGACGTTGTGATTCCAGATCAGTTTTTCAGCCGCATTTGGCGTGTCTTCCGTAACGTTCGGGAAGGGAATGCCTGCTTTCCAGCCTTCCATCATCCGGGTATCCGGGTTGAAGGAAACGCCACCGGAATACTTCTTGGTGGCCGCCAGGTAATCGTCGCCCAACCGGATAGGCTCCGGATCTTTCAGGGTTATTACCAGGCCTTCGTCCCGGATCAGTTTCTGCTGAATGTCGGTCAACAACGTGTCTATCCCGTCACCCTGAAAGGTATCGGAAAGACGCTGGTCAAGATTCCCCGCATTGATGACATCACCGGCAGACAGATCCGCCGCCGACAGAAAACCCGAGCTGGTTATCAAACCCACGGCAAGGGCGAGGCTTTTAACAGAAGTGATTGTTTTCATTATTACTCTCCTCAAATCCTCAGAACTGATAAGTCAAACGGGCGACGAGTTGGTCGTTGCCAGAGAAGTATCCGAACAGGTTGGTATCGTTAAAGCCCTGAAGCGGGCGATCCTGATCCTTTTCATGAAAGAAAATGTCCGCCTCAAGGCGCACCCGCACATGGTTACCGTAAGCGAATTCAACCGCCGGAATAACAAAGCCGCCGCCGTAGGTAAGATCTGAACCTATTGCCAGGGACGGATTGATCTGATCGTTGGCATAGTTGGCTGCAAGAACCGCCGTGAGGATACTGCTGAACTCCTTGGTTTCGCCGCCGAAGCCTGCGAGGTTTACAAGCTGTTCGTCTTTTTCAAAATCCGTTATCCAGTTATTAAACAGTTGAACGGTAAAGAAGGACGGCCGGCTGGTACCTAACACACTCTGAAGATCAAGCTGCTTGTCTATGCGGAACATAGAACGGAAAAGGTTCTTTTCCTCTATGCCGCAGAAACCCGGGAAAAATCCGCAACCCGGGCCTTCCGCAATGCTCTCGATTCCCACGTTGTAGGGCGCGTTGGGGATATAGGCCAGTTCGGCGCTGAACACCAGGTCGGGGCCGGCAAAGTAGTTATTGGCGGTTATCCCGAACACATCGATATAGGGGAATATGAATTCACCCGCTTCCGTTGCTCCGCCTTCGTAAACACCCTCGTAAGCGCCTTTTTGAAGCTGCGGCTGCCCGGGATTTGTTGCCGGGTTAGCGTTCGCAACCGGATTGGGGTTAGGGCCATGGAACCAGCCCAGAGAATAGCCCCAGTCGCCCGCCAGACCACTCCATCGCAAGCCGTAGGAATCATCGTCCATATCCGCATCGGGATGGTCGTAGTTGTAGCGCACGTTGGCACCAAAGGGGGCCGACGCGAAGGTTATGCCCTTGTTCGGGTTATTGGCCCAACGACCGCCTTCAATATCGTAATTGTTGCCCCGATCTTTGGCATCGTTCAGCTTGCCCGGGATATAGAGCACTTGAAGCGTGCCATCAAGATCGTAGAACTGCTGCGTCAGGTTGATCATGTTCAGCGGTTTGCGAAGTTCCTCGTTTTCAGGCTCGAGGAACGAGCGCCAGCGAAAATCGTAACCGTGAACAACGTCAAGCAACTGGAAGAAGTCAGTCTCCCCCCAGACAACCTGCTGCCGGCCAATCTTTATGCTGGTGGTGTCGGTAAGATTCCCCTGTACCCAGAATTCGCGCAACTCTTCGTCATCGTAAACATCGTAACGCAGATTCACAGCAGAGCCCGGCGCACCGCCGGTGCCCGCCCACTCGTCCATCACATCCTGCAGGTCGTTGCCATAACCTGTTGGCGACTCGCGGGAAATGCGCCCGGTCACCTTCATTCTCCAGTTACCGAAATCACGATAAAGATCGAGTTTTGCCACCGAGCGGGCCATCGACAGGTCGTACTGATAGTCACCCCGTTGCTTTCCATCGGGCCCGATCAAGGTCGGATTCTCAAGATTCCAGGACAGATACTGGCGAACGTATCCGCTCACTTCCCAGTCCTTGGTCAGCCAGTCGCTCTCATCGGCAAAAACCGCCTGAGGCGCACCCGCGGTTGCGGCCATAACACCGGCTGCCAGAAGCCCTCGCTTCAAAGGCCAGCCGCCCAAATGCGTATTTTTGTTATCACTTTTCATGTTGGTACCCATGTCACTGAGTGGATTGCGCCAGCCGCTCTGTCTGATGATCAGATTCAGCGGTTTTGATGCTGTCACCAAAGATAAACTTCGGTTTCAGCACTCTGATCAGGGATGGCATCACGAACAGCGATGTAAACGCTGCCACGAGCAACCAGAGCCCAATCAATGTCCCCATCTCCGCCTGGAACCGCAGTGAAGAGAGAGACCAGAGTAAAACGCCAGCCGCTAGGGTCACGGATGTGAGGAGCACACCACGGCCGGCAGAAAACAGGGATTGCCGGATAGCCTCCATGGGCTCCGACTCCGGATATCGATCAAGATATTCCTTAACCGAATCAACAATATAGAACGCGTAATCAACACCTAAACCAATACCAAGCGCAACCACCGGAAGCGTGCTGATGCTCATGCCTATGTCTTGCCACGCCATGAACGCGAAGGTCACCACGTTTGAAATAAGCACCGGTATGATGAAGAAAACGCCGCTGGCCGAAGATCGGTAAACCGCCAGGCAAGAAAGAATGACGACAAGCAGGGCCAGCGCAATCGCCTTGATCTGGTCCGACAGAAGAATTTCATTGACCGCGGCGATGATGCCGAGAGAGCCTCCCGCCATGCGGACGTTCACGCCGTTCAGTGGGTGCCCATCTATGTATCGTTGAATCTGGTAGGTGGCCTGGCGCAGTGTTTCGCCCTGGTGATCGCGGAAAAACAGGATGACGGAGCCGTTGCGAAACAGGGGATCCGCAAACTGCGCCAGATCATCAGGCGCCGCGCCCTGCATGTAAAAACTTATCAGTTCGCCATTCTCAAGCTGGGTCGCGCCTAACTCTCGATAACGAGGGTTGCCCTCATAGAGATTCCTGCGCACGTCCAGCACGATATCGGCAAGCGAGACACTGCCTCCAACTTGGGGCAGGCGCTCCATCCGACGCTGAAACCCCTGCATCCAGGCGAGCACATCCGGGCGCTTCAGCGCATCATTATCCTCCGACTCAATCACGATAAACATCTGCTCGGTGCCCGGGTAGTTGGCGTTAATCCGGGCGCTGTCTTTGTTAAAATCGGAGTCCTCCCACAGAATCGGAGAGCCGGTTGTCGCGTCTCCGATCGTCAGGTCAGTCGCCTTGAACACCAGCAGGCCTACCACCACGAGGGTGACGGGCAGCACGAAAAATCGTACACGGGTTTCCACAACACGAACGGCGAGCGTGAGCACCGCCGTCAGAAGAAAGCGCAAGTTAAGGGGATGTGCGTTACGCAGAGGGGTCTTGACCCAGCTCAGCATGACCGGCGTGAGAATAACCGCCGAAAAGCCGATGGTGACCACCCAGATTGCGCCGATAATAGAGACTTTCTGAATCAGCGGAATGGGCGTGAGCAGCACACAGAGAATTGCGCCGGCATCGGAAACCAGCCCTAGCAGGCCTGGCCGGAACAGCTCCTTCATTGTCTGCTCGGCCGACTTGCGGGGTGAAATGCCTTCGCCCTCACACAGATCATCAAACCGGGTGATCAGTTGAACCGCATGGCTGAAGCAACGCGCGGTGATGATAAATGCGACGACAATAACCAGCGGATCAAAATTGAACCCCAGCAACACGCCAATGCCCAGCGCCCAGATCGCCGAAACAACACCGCTGAGCAAGGGGAGCAGTGTTCCGCGCCAGGTGCGGTTTAGCAAAAACAGTGCGAACAGCATGGCGCCAAGAGAAACCAGCGCGATGGTGACGGTTTCATCGAGAAAATGGTCCACCCAGCCATACAGAATCGGTTCGCCTACAACATGGTGGGTTACCTGATCTGCGATCGGCGACGCATCCAGAATGGCCTGCACCTGAGGAAAAATACGGCTGTAGTCCACCAGATGGTCGTAAAAATCCATCTGAATGAGCGTGGAGGAAAGGTCTGGCTCAACATAGATTCCGTAAACCAGCGGGTTATTAACAATGGCTTCACGCAGTTCCTCAATGCCGGCCTCGGTTTCGGGCACGTCTGGCCACATCAGAGGTACGCTTTCAATACCCATTGTGGAGGCGCGAACAGACTTCAGCTTACGGGAGGCCAAAGAGACAATCTGGAACGGGTTTACACC
>NZ_DRGY01000065.1 GCF_011049865.1 Marinobacter antarcticus
CCGCCACACTATTTCTAGCAACGGATTTTGAATCCGTCGTGTCTACCAATTCCACCACGCCGCCAACGAAGAGTGGGAGGATTATACTTAGCCTGATCGTGAAAGCAACACACAGAGCCCGTGAGTTTCTTCAGATCGGTAAAATTTATAACCGGTCGAATAACGACAACTGGGAAACCTGCGCAAATGACTGCTGCGCAGCTTGCAATACAAAGCTCTGGAAGCTGAGATTACTGATCGCCTCAGCGTAATCTACATCCTGTAACTGGGAGCGAATTTCATTGGTATACACCGAAGAATCTGCAAGAAAGCTTTTGGTGGATTCCACAGCGTTCAGGCGCCCACCCAGCTCTGTCTGCTTGAGGATAATACTCTCCTGGGCGCTGTCGAGATTCATGAGAGATTGCGCAATCAGATCGTTGTAACCGGCATTACCTGCGGGCGATCCTTTATCGATGAAATCAAGGCCGGTGATCAGGTTTTCGAGCGTGCCAAAAATGGATTGTCGTTCGTTGACCTTCAGCGTGAAGGTGTCTCCTGCTCCCGGCGTTACATCCGAAAGCGTTGCTTCCACTCCGGCAATCACGAACGACTCACCGCTTTCATAAGCAGGGGGACTGACCGCCAGCGGATTGCCTTGGCTGTCTTGCGCCTGAATCGTGCCGGCGCCGTCTATGGTGATGGTGATATCGTCTGGAAAGCCACTACCGTAGGCCGCACTCAAATCCGCTTCATTCACGATTGCAACGCCTGAAATAAAGCCACCGGAAACGTTGTTGGTGTATTCGCCGGTAGCCGCAGCGGGCACGTTCACAAAAATATCTTTGCCATTATCGCTGATGGGTACCGTCACTCCGTCATCAATTCCCAAAACCCGCTGGCCCTCGTCGCCCTGGTATACATACTTTCCTTCGTCGTTTTGCTGGAAAGCCTGAACCGAACCCTGAAAGCCGCTGAAAATATACTCGCCCGACGCATCCCGGGTGTTTGCAATATTGGCAAGCTGGCCCAGCCTTTCTTTCATCTCTGAAGAAACCGAACGGCGATCATTGGGGGACAGCGAGCCGTTGCCAGCCTGCACGGTGAGCTCACGAATCCGCTGGAGCACGTCTACCGAGCTAGCCAGAGCGCTCTCGCCCTGTTTGAGCCGGTTGTCTGCAAGGCTGACATTGCGCTCATAGGTTTTAACCCGAGACAGCTCCTGATCAAGCTTCAGAATACGGGCCGCAGCCACCGGATCGTCTGAAGGCTTGTTCACTCGCTTACCCGTGGATATCTGCTGCTGTGTGCTGTTCAAATTAGCGTTCAGCTCCTGCAAACGGTTAATACCGCCCGAGAATACCTGCTGTGATGAAATTCTGATCATGTCACATCACCTCGTCTGTTATCGGAACGTCTGCAACAACGTGTTGAACAAATCCTGGGCCACCGAAATAACCTTTGCCGAGGCGTTATAGGCAGCTTGGTACTGAATCAGTTTGCCGGCTTCTTCATCAAGATTTACGCCTGAAACCGACTCCCGCTGGCCAGTGGATTGCTCCAGCAGAGTTTTACCCGCCTCCAGATCAAACTGACTCTGGCGGGTTTTTACACCAATATCTTCTACCAGCCCGGCATAGCTTTCGGTGAAGCTCTGGCTTTTGCCGTTCAGCGTGTTGGCCGTACCCAGACCTGCCAAAAGTTCGGCGTTGCGGTTATCAGAGACGCCATTGCTGTTGTAGGCAATTTCAAAAGTATCGCCGGTTGCCGGCTGACCGGTCAGCTTGAACTGAAAACCCTGATAATCAGCGCCTGCAGCTGGGTCGTCGCTGAACACCGTATTGATCTTGCCGGCTTCATAGGGCTGGTTAGCCGTGCCCACCGTGGCGCTCGCCGGCGGTGGGCCGGTCACAGTAAAGGTCATGCCCGATGGGCCGCCCGCCGCAAAAGCGATGGTCAAAGGCCCGTTTGCCAGTTCACCAGCCGTTTGAAAGCCTGGCAACAGAGAACCGGTAAACGGGCTGCGCACGTTCAGCATGGTGCCCTGATCGATTTTGCCAGTGCCAACGTTCTGATCACCGGTGGTAGCCCGTATCGGGCTGGCAAACGCAAGATCTTCTTCACGATTGACTTGCAAACCGATTGATTCTGCTGCGTTACGGCTGGGCTGAATCAGGTACTTGTCCCCGGCATTGAAGGTTCCATCCTCCACCCGGATATTAAAACCAGGCATGGTGATTTCAGACTGAACCGGGTCTGGCAAACGGCCCTGATTTACAATTTTTCCAGAGGCCTTATCGATAAGCTCAAAATTGCGCCCATCGCCGCTGAACTGCAGCGTCCAGCTTCCAGCCGGCAATTTGGTGCTATCGGTAATTTCGACCGCCAGTTGGCCATCTCTGGGCAACTGGTTGTTGGCGTTCGCTACAATCCGGCTTCTCTGGACCGCCAGGTCGTTCACGTCGTTAAAAAACAGCCCGCCCAGATCGCCTTCAAGGTCCATACCGATTTGGTGCTGGTCGTTCATGCTGGCCGCAACGCCTATGGCGATCCGCCCCAACTCATCAAACGCCGGCTTCAGCGCCTCATTATCAAAGCGCCTGAGCCCGCCAAGCTTTCCACCACTGATCTGTTCGTCAATATTGAGCGTGCGCCCACCATTTGTGAGCGTAAATTCCAGCCGGGTGGGATCTTCCGCGCTGCCCCGGGTGCCGAGCTGCGCGGCGTTGTTTCCCACAACCAGAGACAGGCCGTTGGAAAGCGAAACGTTTACCTGGCTGCCTTCGGTTTCTGTCACGCGTATGTTGACCAGTTCAGAAAGCTGGCGCAGTTTTTCATCCCGCTGATCCAACAACTCGTTCGGCATTCTGCCCTGAGCCAGACCCGGGGATTCAGAGATGGCCAGGTTCAGATCCGCGATGCTTTTCAACAGCGTGTTGGCGTCTTTAACGCCCTGCTGCATTTGCGTCTTCACCGATTCGCGCTGCTGAATAAACTCCTGGCTCAGCGCCTGAAAGCGGTTAACCACCTGTTGGGCTTCGCTTAGTACCAACTGGCGCTGAGGCAAAGAAGCGGGGTCCTCTGCGGCATTTTGCAGGCTCGCAAAGAAATTGTTCAGGGCATTGTTCAACCCGGTCGTTTCACCTCCCAACAGGTTGTCCAACCGGCTCAGCTCGGAGTTCAGTGCTTGTTGTTCACCGGTCAACGTGCTGTCTTCACGTACCTGTTGCACAAGGTATTCGTTCGCCAGCCTGCGGATATCCGCAACACTGACCCCCTTACCTATCGTTCCGGCACCCGTGCGCTGCCCCTGCTGGGTTTCAAACACCACTTCCTGGCGACTATAGCCGGGCGTATTGGCGTTGGTAATGTTGTTGCCGGTCGTATTCAGAGCGCTCTGGTTACCAAGGATACCGGTCAGGCCAATGCCTATCAGTCCTGCCATAATCGTTACTCCCCGGTGCCTTTATCCATTGAAAGTGTCATCAACGAATCACGATTCATAATCCGGTTGATTTTGTCACCGTACTGCGGGTCTGTAGCGTACCCGGCTTCCTGGAGTTTTCTGGCGAAAACATCAGGCTGATCTGCGCTGGCAAGCACGTCCCGATAGCGCGGATTCGATTCCAGAAATGCCACGTAATCCCGAAAGCTGGACTCGTAATCCTGATAGGCGCGGAAGTCTGCACGCTCTTTCATCGGCACGCCCTCGCGGAATTCGGTGGTGGTGATGGTTACCGTATCGCCTTGCCAGCGACTGTCGGCCTTGATCCCGAAAAGGTTATAGCTGGGCTGGCTGCCATCACCCTGGATCATGTGGCGACCCCAACCCGTCTCCAGGGCAGCCTGTGCCACCATCAGCTTGGGATCAATGCCGGTGTCAGCGGAGATTTTTTCAGCAACAGGGAGCAGCGTGCTGACAAAGTGCTCCGGGGAGTCAAATTGTTCCGGCATATCAACGGCTTTCTCCGCGAGCGTCGGAGCTGTTTTTGTTGCCGCTGCAGCTTCAATCACTTCGTCAACGCGCTCCGGCAATCGCGGCGAAAGCCGGGGCAAACTGCGCTGATAGTCCGCCAGCATGGTCTTTTGGGCCGCCAGCGGTTCGCCCTCTTTGTTGATTCCGGGAATATCTTTACCCAACTGTCGTACCAGAGCGTCAGCAAGCCCGGTTCCTTCGCCACCTGTCATGCTCAGACTCATCTGACTGTCGAACATGTCGCGGTAAAATTCCGACTGACTACTTTTCAGGTAATTTCCCTCAGACAACACGTCTCCGGCTTTGCGCATGGACTTCAGCATCTCAGACAAGAAAATACTTTCGAATTGGCGCGCAACCTCCTCAAGTGCCTGTTGTTTATCTTCACGGGCACCGCTTTTCAGGGCATTCAGTCCGCTGAAATCTGTGTATATCCTGGCCTGTTGAAGCTGATAGTCCTGCATCATGTCACCTAGATAACAATGAGCTCGGCGCGCAACGCGCCAGCCTGTTTGAGCGCTTCCAGCACGGCCATTACATCGCCAGGTGCAGCGCCCACCTGATTTACGGCCTGAACAATTTCGTTCAATGTAACGGCCGGCCCAAACTTGAACATGCGGGCGGGGTCCTCGGTAATGGCGATCTGGGTATCCTGCTCAACTGTGGTTGTGCCGCCGGCAAACGGGTTGGGCTGTTGCACGTTCGGGTTTTCCTGGATGGTTACTGTGAGGTTGCCGTGAGTAACGGCTGCCGGGCTAACCCTCACGTTCTGTCCTATAACGATGGTGCCGGTGCGGCTGTTAATGACCACTTTTGCAGCATCTTCCGCCGGGTCTACCTCAAGATTTTCCAGAATAGAAAGAAAGCTCACGCGTTGGGAGGGGTCTCGGGGCGCACGCACAGAAATGGACGTTGCATCGTGGGCGTAGGCCATATCCGGGCCGAGGTTATCATTGACCACTTCAACCACACGGCGCGCCGTTGTGAAATCCGGGCGCATCAGGTGAAAGGTAATGGTGTCACCGCGCGTAAAGGGTGAGACGATTTCACGCTCAATCGTCGCCCCGTTGGGAATGCGCCCTACGCTGGGCACGTTCACGGTAATGCGCGAACCATCCCTCCCCTCGGCACCGAACCCGCCGACGGTAAGGCTGCCCTGCGCCATGGCGTAAACGTTGCCATCAGCGCCTTTGAGTGGCGCCATCAGCAGTGTTCCGCCTCGCAAGCTGTCGGAATTACCGATGGACGACACGGTAATGTCGATTTCCTGGCCGGCCTTGGCAAACGGCGGCAGTGTTGCACTCACCGTAACCGCCGCCACGTTGGCCAGTTTCGGGTTCACACCTTCTGGCAGGGTAATACCAAACTGGGTCATCATGTTGCGGAACGTTTGATTGGTGAACGGTGCCTTGTCGCCGGTGCCATTCAGGCCCACCACCAGACCGTAGCCCACAAGCTGGTTATTACGCACACCTTTGATTCGTGCAAGATCCTTCAGGCGATCGGCCATCACCGGCGCGGCCAAAAGGGCCAGCACCAGAGAGAACACTGCGCATCGGCGTATCATCATAAGGGCCACCACTCACTGTTGAAGAATCTGGCCAGCCAGCCCATCTGGTTTGCCTGATCAAAATCACCTGTGCCGCCGTACGCAATGCGGGCATCCGCTATGCGACTGGAGGCCACCATGTTGCCCGGGGAAATATCCTGCGGGCGTACCAAACCGGTTAATCGCACATACTCTTCGCCGTTTGTCAGTGACAGCCACTTCTCACCGCGAACTCTCAATACCCCGTTTGGCAGCACTTCGGTTACGGTAACGGTAATGCTGCCGGCCAGACTGTTGCTCTGATCGGCTTCTGCCTTGCCTTTAAAATCCCGTTCATTCTTAATTGCCGTCGCGAGACCAATACTGTTCTTACCCAGAATATTGGGTTCCACCAATGAGATATCACTGTCCTTCCTGATCTTGGTTTCCGCATTCTTGCTGGCGCGAGTGGACTCCTTGAGTGTGACCGTCAGTACATCGCCAACATTCAGAGCGATCGTATCCCCGTAAAAATTGTAATTTCGCGAGCTCTGGTAGATGGCTCCGGATTCCGGGTTGCGCTGCATCATGGCTTGGGCGCGCACGGGTGCGTAGGCGGGATCGTCGGGCTCGGCCCTTGGTCGGCTCATGGCAGTACATCCTTGCAACACGATAAGCACCCAAACCATCAGAAACGTTCCTGCCGGTCTGGCGAACCAGGTTGTTGATGTGACTGATTTCATGAGCTCGTTCCTCACCTGTTTCACTTTTTGCCTCGCGCTACTCATCTAAAGCTCTGATGTTTCAGAATGTTAGCCGATGTTGTTAGTAATAAACTGGAGCATTTTGTCTGTGGTAGAAACCACTTTGGAGTTCATTTCATAAGCTCGCTGCGTGGTAATCATATTCACCAGCTCTTCAACCACCTCCACGTTGGAAGACTCCACCATGCCCTGCTGCAATGAACCCAACCCGGCCAGCCCCGGCTCGCCTTCCGTAGGATCCCCGCTGGAGTTGGTTTCTTTGAACAGGTTGTCACCGATAGCCTGCAACCCCTGTGGGTTGATGAAATTCACCAGAGTAATCTGCCCCAGATTGATTGGCGCAGCCTGGTCATCGGTGATAGCAGACACAGTGCCGTCTTTGCCGATCGTCACGGTTGTGGCGTTCGCAGGCACGTTAATGTTCGGCTGAAGCGCGTAACCCGCCGGTGTCACCACATCACCGGCTGCGTTGAGCTGGAACTGACCGTCTCGCGTGTACCCGGTCTGGCCGTCAGGAAGCTGGATTCGCAGAAAACCGCGGCCATCGATGGCCAGGTCCAGAGGCTGTTCGGTAACTTGCAGGTTGCCCTGGCTAAACTGCTTTGCGGTGCCAACGACCCGCACACCGGTACCCAGCTGCAAACCCGAGGGCAGCTCGGAGTTCTGGGTGTTCATGCCGCCGGGCTGTCGATTGATCTGATACAGCAGATCCTGAAATACCGCACGGTCTCGCTTGAAACCCGTGGTATTCACGTTGGCCAGGTTGTTGGAGATAGTGGCCATGTTGGTGTCTTGGGCACTGAGACCCGTCTTACTAACCCATAAAGCCGAAAGCATAATTATTACTCCTTGCCGGTGTCTGGCGTGCGGCGAACGTTTGCCGCTTCTGCCCTGGTTGGCCTTGTTTTCAACAGTTATCAGAGGTTCTGC
Source organism: Marinobacter antarcticus (assembly GCF_011049865.1). GTDB lineage: Bacteria > Pseudomonadota > Gammaproteobacteria > Pseudomonadales > Oleiphilaceae > Marinobacter > Marinobacter antarcticus_A. The sequence goes on from NZ_DRGY01000065.1 coordinate 7,178, forward strand.
AACAGTCGTGCCGCCGCCTCGGAATTATCCTTTGCCGTGCGCATAACTTTCACCTGCATCTCATACTGACGGGACAGCTGAAGGTTGGAGATCATTTCTTCCACAGCGTTCACATTGGAACTTTCAAGAAAGCCAGAGGCCACTCGCAGTGCAGCGTCTGGCGGCTCTTCGCCATCAATCGCCTGATCCGCTTTGCGATGAATAAATCCGTCCAGACCTTTTTCCAGCGCTTCTTTTGGCGGATTCACCAACTTCAGCCGATCAACCTGAACCAGTTGATCCGGGGGACCACCTACCGGAATGATCGACACGGTGCCGTCAGCGCCGATCTGAACGTTATCAAAGGGCGGAAGCGCCACCGGGCCGCCGTTGCCCAGCACCATCTCGCCGCCGGCCAGACGCACCATGCCATTCACATCAATTTGCAGGCTGCCGGAGCGGGTAAAGACTTCTTCGCCGAGGTTGTTCTGAACAGCCAGCCAGCCGTCACCTTCGATGGCAACGTCCATTTTGCGGCCAGTTTGCATCAGGGCGCCCGCTGAAAGATCTGTTCCCGGGCGCTCTGCCATGGCGTATGCACGGGTAGGATAATGCTCCCCATACACTGGCATGCTGCGGGCCTGAGCAAAGTCTCTCTTGAACCCTGTGGTGCTTACGTTGGCCAGGTTGTTGGCATGGGCACGCTGGGAAAGCATATTCTGCTTGGCGCCCGACATACCGATGTAAAGTGCTTTATCCATGGGAAAACTCCTGCCGGAATTTTGACTGTTTCCAGTGCTTTTCCAGAATTCTTGCAGGAGTCATGCCATATCTATATTAAAGCGGATTAGCGGAGATTGATGATGGTCTGAGTGACCGCATCGGAGGTTTCAATGGTTTTTGCATTCGCCTGATAATTGCGCTGGGCAATGATCAGGTTCACCAGTTCGGCGGAAAGATCCACATTGGATTCCTCCACCGAGCTTGCTTTGATACCGCCCAGTGTACCTGTGCCTGGCTGGCCTATAATGGCCTGCCCTGATTCAAAGGTTTCAACCCAGCTGGTATCCCCAACTGGCGACAAACCGTTGGTGTTATTAAACGCCGCCAGCGCAACCTGACCCAGCGCTTTGGACTGGCCATTGGTGTAGCGGGCAAAAAGGGTTCCCTCGCCGGAAACATCAAGGCCAGACAAACGCCCTGTGGTGTAGCCATTCTGGCGTTGATCATCCACACCGAACGCTGCGCCATATTGGGTTGTTTCGCCAAGGTTGAGCACAAAGGCCGATGAGGTCGGCGGTTCCGGAATGGGCGTAACCACCGCGGCACCGGGCGCCGGAGGGCCATCAGCACCGTTGGGTTGACCGTTCTTGTCCTTTGGAACCCAGTCGCTGATCAGTATTTCGCCGTTGGGGTTGCCGTCGATAGACTGCAAAGTGCCGTTCTGATCAAATCGCGCTGTGAAGGGCGTTGTGTCCGTGCCCGCTGCCATTTCACCGTCGATTTGCAGATACACAGACCATTCGCTCACGCCCACCCCGTTCCCGGGTGAAGGCTCTTTGACAAAGAACTGGGTCAGCTCGTGGGAATTGCCCAGACTGTCAAAAATCGACGTCGATGTAGCATGGTTGTAGGTGCGTTGATCCTGCGCGCTGAATTCATTGGTTATCCGAATAGGAGACTGGCCGTATTCGGTGACGAAATTTGTGCCAGACGCGCCAACCGGATTTACGTTGGCAATCGTGCGATCACCCGTTACGTTGATATCGCCTGTTTCTGACACCGAACCTCCGGTGTAGGTGATATCGAGATTCTCGCCTTGATTGTGGGTGACCCGCAGAACGTCATTACCACTGCCGTCATCCACAATGGCGGCAGAGATAGCCGTATCACTTGAGCGATTAATGGCCGCCCTGAGATCATCAAGTGTGCTTACGTTGCTGGTATCAAGCTGAAGCGGTGCCCCATTAACGCTGAGGTCGAATGTGAACGCGCCGCCTGCCGCCGCAATATCGGCGTCAGTGAGTGGCACCTGCGCGGTTGTTGTCGCTGAGGCACTCAAGCCAGGGGCGGCAGTAAGCTTGTCTGCAGCCTGTCGCGCTGTGGTCAAACCACTCAGGTCCACAGGATAAGCCGGGGTACCATCTGAATAGGTTACGCTGAACTGCTCGCCGCTCACGCTACCGAATGCGAGTGGTCCTACATCGCGTACCCGGGATTCAAGAACCGACTGGCGGGAATCCAGGTTCAGGTCTGAGCGCAGATTGGTTGTACGGCGTGGTGCCAGGTTATCGGTCGCAACTTCCAAATCACCGCGGATACCCGAGAGGTTGCCATCACCGTCGGCAGTGTAACCCTGAACCCGCATAGACTGATTATTCACCACAAAACCATCTTTATCGATGGTGAACTGGCCAGCCCGCGAGTAACGAGTTTCGCCGCCATTATTCAGGATAAAAAAACCATCGCCTTCGATGGCCATATCCAGACCGCTGTCTGTAAAGCTGATATTACCCTGGCTAAATGACTGCTTTATGTCCTGAACATTTACGCCGTCGCCAACCGTGTTGGACCCCCCGCTCAGAAAGCCGCTGGCATAAAGGTCGCCAAACTGAACGCGGCTGCCTTTAAAACCAACGGTACTGGCGTTCGCAATGTTGTTGCCTGTTACGTCCAGATCTACCGCTGCCGCGCGAAGACCGCTAAGCCCTGTATTAAACCCCATGATTCACCCCTGGTCTGACACCGGTATTAATTAATTTGTTGAACATCTGACAGCGCAATGGAACCCATGCCTGCCAGGTTCAAAGTAACGGACCCGTTCTTTCCCAACGAGACGCTGTCTACATTGGCGCTGACGAGAGACGGAAGCTGCACACTACCCTGGGGGTAAGAGGCTTCGGCCACAATTCGATACGGCCCTGGCGGCAAGCTATTGCCGTTGCCGTCTTTGCCATCCCAACTGAACGCCTTGACCCCGGCTGCACTGCTACCAAGATCCATCTGGCGCACCAGTTCGCCGTTCGGGCTCTGGATAGACAACCGCACACCACCGGTGGATGCTGGCACCTGAATATTGCCGGAGATTTCACCCTCTGCACCCAGAATGCCGACCTCAGAAGGCGCAAGAACGGTCTTGCCAACCATCGCCGAGGCCTGAAGCGCCTGAGTAGAGCGGAACTGCCCCACCACATCTTCAACGGTGCCCGACAGCTTTTGCATTTCTTCGAGCGAGCTGAACTGTGCCAGCTGCGATATAAACTCGCCGTTATCCTGGGGCTCCAGCGGATTCTGATTTTTCAGCTGAGCCAGCATCAGCTCCATGAACTCGTTCTTGCCGAGCTCGCTTTTGCCGTTGGCGCCATCCTGCTGGGTTCTGTACCGGCCCAGTACGTCAGGGGCTTC
>NZ_DRGY01000066.1 GCF_011049865.1 Marinobacter antarcticus
ATCATGTCAGTTTCCTGAAAGGCATCTTCGCCAATCAGGGTAGACGCAATTGATTACGTCCGGGCTGGTTTCATAGCGCATGCCATGAAACGCGCGCCATTCGTCGATTTGCTTCCACCAGGAGGCCAGAGCTTCAACATCCGGTTTTTCCTTGCTCTCTTTCACCAACGCGAGCATTTCCTTGAGGACCGCGTCTACCGGACCAACAATGGGAACGTCTGCATCGATTGTCTTGGAAATAGAAGCAGGATCAATATCAATATGGATGATGCGGGCACCGGGGCAGAACTTCTCCGTCGCGTTGGTTACGCGGTCATCGAAGCGGGCACCCACGCACAGAATCAGATCCGAATGATGCATCGCCATGTTAGCTTCGTAGGTTCCGTGCATACCAAGCCAGCCCAGATGCTGCTTGTCGCTGGCCGGATAACAGCCAATGCCCATGAGGGTATTGGTGATCGGAAAACCAAGCTTGCGCACCAAGTCTGTCAGCTGCCCCGACGCCTTGCCAAGAATAACCCCGCCACCGGCGTATATGATCGGCCGGCGTGCCGCCAGCATCATGTCTACCGCTTTTTTGATCTGGCCGGCGTGACCCCGTATTGCAGGGTTATAGGAACGTAGCTTGACCGTTTTCGGGTAAGAATATTCAAAGCGCTCATTCGGCGCGGTCATATCTTTGGGAATATCCACAACAACGGGACCGGGGCGACCGGTCGACGCTATATAATAAGCCTTGCGGATAATTCCCGGGATTTCAGACGGATGCCGCACACTGAGATTGTGCTTAACCACAGGCCGGGATACGCCAATCATGTCAGTTTCCTGAAAGGCATCTTCGCCAATCAGGGTAGACGCAACCTGCCCGCACAGGACCACCATGGGGATGGAGTCCATAAAGGCGGTGGCAATACCGGTAATGGTGTTGGTGGCGCCAGGGCCAGAGGTTACAAGCACGGTTCCAGGCTGCCCGGTGGCGCGCGCATAGCCGTCAGCCATGTGCACCGCTGCCTGCTCGTGCCTTACCAGAATGTGCTTTACCTTGTCCTGCCTGAACAACGCATCATAAATATGAAGGGCTGCACCACCCGGATAGCCGTATATGTACTCGATTCCCTCATCCTGCAGGGAACGGATCAGCATATCGGCACCAGACAATAACTCCACGATTTTTTACCCTCTTCTACGAGTGAATGAGCCGGGCACATGCCCGGTTGCCTGGACTCACAGATTCCTGCTTCTTTTGAAAGCGAAACCGGCTGCTCCACACCGTGTTAAGAGGTTGTCTCCTGGCCAGCCGCTCTCCTGAGGGTTGCGGAGAACGACCAATCGACGGGTTGCACGTAAGCAACAACCATTCCGCGACAGATGCGCGGCACGCTCAGTGTGGTAAATAACGGGGATACTCGCACGGGATTACCTGCCGTATTAACCCCGATCTTCAGGCAATTGGTAATTCTGACAGCGCGAAACTCCCTGTCAATAGCCACTTTTGCATTCTTTGCTCATACTGATTAAAGCCCTGGCCTAATTATCCATAACTCAGATGCAGAGATTTGAACCAGTCAGAAGAAAATGCATTGCACAAATGGCATGATAGGCAAACATAAAACAGCAAACGGGGCCGGCTTTTCAGGTTACTGACCTACCCGGGGCCAACGAGCACAACACGAGTAGAGCCATGAACAGAAACATTCTGATGCTGATACTGCTGATGACCGTCGCACCCGGCGTGGCAATGAGCGCCTCGGTGTATAAATGGACGGACGAAAATGGCATAACCCATTTTGGCGACCGCAAGCCGGTGGGCGCCAACTCTGAAAAAGTCAACGTTCGCTCCGGCAAATCTTCCGGGGCAGGCGCCAGCAGGCCCTCGCCTCAAAAGCGCCTTGGCGAGCTTGAAGAACAACAACAAACAGAAGCTCTGAAGCAAAAAGAAACGGCGGTCGCGGCGGCTCAACGCAAACAGCAGAATGCCAATTGCAAGGCTGCTCGTTCGAACCTGAAGATCATCGACAACAACGCCCGCATCCGTATCGAAGAAAACGGGGAACTGCGCTATTTGAGCACGGAAGAAATCGAAGGACAGCGGACAAAACTGGAAGAGATTGCAGCTGAGAATTGTAAACCTGAAGAGCCCCAATAGACGTTGAGGAAAGAGTAAAAGCCTCCATTCTCACTCCTTCCCCTGCTCACTCCACCTACGCCTTCTTGAACGCCAACTTGCTCCCATCCACCGTTGCGAGAATGGTGTCGCCCGCAACAAAATCACCTTGCAGCAGGCTCTGTGCCAACGGGTTTTCGATCATTCGCTGAATCGCCCGCTTAAGTGGCCGCGCGCCGTAAACCGGGTCGTATCCAACTTCTGCCAGAAGTTCCAGGGCAGCCTCGCTTAGCTCCAGCTTCATATTCTGTTCGCGCAGCCGCTTAACCAGAATCTCTACCTGGATTTTCGCGATTCCGTGAATCTGGCTACCGGCCAGCGGGTGGAATACAACGACTTCGTCAACACGGTTAATAAACTCAGGACGGAAGTGGGTTCCGACCACCTCCATAACCGCCCCCTTCATGGCCTCATAATTCTCTTCACCTGCTTTTTGTTGAATGATGTCCGAACCCAGGTTTGACGTCATAACGATGACGGTATTACGGAAATCCACTGTCCGCCCCTGACCATCGGTAAGGCGGCCGTCATCGAGCACCTGGAGAAGAATGTTGAATACGTCCGGATGCGCTTTTTCAACTTCATCAAGCAACAGTACCGAGTAGGGACGACGGCGAACGGCCTCAGTAAGATATCCTCCCTCTTCATAACCGACATAACCCGGCGGCGCACCAATCAGGCGAGCGACGGAGTGTTTCTCCATGAACTCCGACATATCAATGCGCACCATGGCGTCATCGGTGTCGAAAAGGAACGACGCCAAGGCCTTACACAGCTCGGTTTTACCCACGCCGGTTGGACCAAGAAACAGGAACGAGCCATTGGGCCGGTGCGGATCTGCAAGCCCTGCCCTCGAGCGACGAACAGCGTTCGACACGGCCTCCACGGCTTCGTCTTGGCCAATAACCCGGGTGTGCAACTGCTCTTCCATGCGCATCAGCTTGTCGCGTTCGCCTTCCAGCATTTTTGATACCGGAATACCTGTCCATTTGGAAACAACCTCTGCGATCTCTTCTTCGGTAACGCGATTACGCAGGAGCTTCATTTCCATCATTTCAGCCTGGCTCGCCATATCAAGCTGGCGCTCCAGTTCCGGTATGCGGCCATACTGAAGTTCAGACATCTTGCCCAGATCGCCTGCGCGGCGGGCCGTTTCCAGATCAATACGAGCCTGCTCAAGCTGGCTCTTAATCTTCTGGGAACCGTGTAAAGCGGCTTTCTCGGTATTCCAGATCTCTTCAAGATCCGCGTATTCCAGCTCCACCCCCTGGATGACGCTCGACAGCTCTTCCAACCGCTTCTTCGAGGCCGCGTCGGTTTCTTTTTTCAATGCTTCCCGCTCAATTTTGAGTTGAATGAGGCGGCGCTCCAGCCGGTCCAGTGGTTCGGGCTTGGAGTCCATCTCCATGCGAATCTGGCTCGCTGCCTCATCGATCAAATCAATGGCTTTATCAGGCAACTGGCGGTCGGTGATGTACCGCTGGGAGAGTTTCGCCGCGGCAATAATCGCTCCGTCGGTCACTTCAACGCCGTGATGCACTTCGTAGCGCTCTTTGAGACCACGGAGAATCGCGATGGTGTCTTCTTCGTTCGGCTCGGCTACCAACACCTTCTGGAATCGGCGCTCCAGAGCCGCGTCTTTCTCAATGTTCTCACGGTATTCATTCAAAGTGGTGGCGCCGACGCAGTGCAGCTCACCGCGAGCCAATGCAGGCTTCAGCATATTGCCCGCATCCATGGAGCCTTCCGCTTTACCCGCACCCACCACGGTGTGGATTTCGTCAATAAACAGGATGATCTGGCCTTCCTGCTTGGCCAGTTCGTTCAGCACCGCTTTCAGGCGTTCTTCAAACTCACCCCGGAACTTGGCACCGGCAATAAGCGAGCCCATATCCAGTGATAAAACCCGCTTGTTTTTCAGGCCCTCGGGCACCTCACCGTTTACAATTCTCTGCGCCAAGCCTTCCGCAATCGCGGTTTTACCTACGCCTGGTTCACCAATTAGCACAGGATTGTTTTTACGGCGGCGCTGCAACACCTGAATAGTCCGCCGAATCTCGTCATCACGACCAATCACCGGATCGAGTTTGCCGGCTTCGGCCAACTCAGTCAGATCGATCGTGTATTTGGACAGTGCTTGACGGTTTTCCTCAGCACCCACATCGTTCACTTTTTCACCCCCGCGAACTGCATTAATGGCGGCCTCAAGTGCCTCTTTGTTCACGCCCTGCTCCCGCAGCACACGGCCGAGCGTGCCCCGATCTTCCAGAGCCGCTAACAACATAAGCTCACTGGAAATAAACTGATCATTACGCTTTTGCGCCAATTTATCGGCGATATTGAACAAACGCCCCATATCATTGGACATAGCGACATCGCCGGCGCTTCCACTTACCTCTGGTAAATTCTCGATTTCTTGCACCACAGCGTGGCGCACACGGCCAGGCTCTGCGCCTGCTTGCTTCAACAGCGGCTTGATCGAACTACTCTGCTGATCAAGCATCGCCTGCATTAAATGGAGAGGCTCAATAAAATTATGATCCTTGCCAACGGCAAGTGACTGCGCATCGGCCAGTGCGGTTTGCAAAAGACTGGTGAGCTTATCGATTCTCATGGATTCATTTCCCCGATTTGTTCGGCAAATGCGATCAGTTATTGCGCATTCGGTTTGCTTTAATCACTAATGTAGGGGTAATCGGAGGAAGTTCAAGGTGAGAAAGGCGACAACCGTCAGAAAATTGACAAACTCAGGTTTTCCAAATGACCGTTGCCATGCGCCCGGTTTTGCCATCTCGGCGATAGGAATAGAAGCGGTGGCGATCGGCAACCGTACAAAAACCACCACCATAGACATTCTGTACGCCCAGCGCGTTCAATCGTTGCAGAGCAAGACGATATATATCGGCCAAATAATGACCCGCCCTGGCGCCGGATGCACTGAACGCTGCCCCCGCATGCGGATCCTGCGCCATGAACGCCGCTCTGACTTCAGGGCCAACCTCAAACGCCTGCGGGCCTATGGCGGGACCAAGCCAAGCCATCAACTTACTCCCCGGCAACCCCGTGCTTGCGACCAGATTTTCCAGCACGCCATCGCAAAGGCTACGCCAACCGGCGTGCGCCGCCGCCACCGTGGTTCCGCTGTGATCACAAAGAAGAACGGGCAAACAATCTGCAGAAAGAATCGTGCAGGCCTGATGATCTGAACGAGTAAAACTCCCATCCGCTTCCGGAACAGCGGCAATGTCTCCAACCGACAAGTCTGCGATCTGAGTACCGTGAACCTGACGCAACCACCCGAATGCGTCTGAGGGGAGACCGCACGCATCTGCAAGCCTCAGACGATTTTGCAGCACATGTTGAGCTTCGTCACCCACGTGATCCCCCAGATTCAGACTGGCCCACGGAGGGCTACTCGCACCGCCCGCCCGAGTGGTACACAAGGCACGGATGTTCGCCGGCGCTGGCCAGTCTGGACGGATCAGTATTAACTCCGGGGCAACGTCAGAATTCATCATTCTCCAGATCCTGAACATGCTTTCGCAACGCCGCAAGTAACGCCATGAAATCCTCTGGCAAAGGCACATCCCAACTTAGAATTTCTCCGGTTTCGGGATGTTCCAGCGTAAGCTGGCGCGCATGCAATGCCTGCCGATGAAACGCCGAGAGCACTTCGCGCAATTCTTCCGTTGTGCCTTTTGGCAGGCGCAACCGGCCGCCATAGAGCGGATCACCCACCAGAGGATGCTTGACATGGGTCATGTGCACGCGAATCTGGTGCGTACGCCCGCTTTCCAGTTTACAGCGCACGTGGGTATGGGCCGCAAAGCGCTCGATCAGGCGATAATGGGTAACCGCAGGCTTCCCGTTTTTGACCACACCCATTTTCTTGCGCTCTTGGGGGTGACGGCCAATGGGCGCATCCACCGTGGCACCACCCGTGAGCGAGCCCACAACCACCGCTTCATACTCGCGCCCCATGGTTCGCGTCTGCAACTGGCCAACCAGCGACGTGTGAGCGATCAGGCTGCGAGCCACCACCATCACGCCGGAAGTGTCTTTATCCAGGCGATGGACGATACCGGCACGGGGTAAATTCTCCACTTCCGGGGCGTAGTTCAGCAGTGCGTTCACCAGCGTTCCGTCGGCATGGCCTGCCGCCGGATGAACAACCAGGCCCGCAGGCTTATTGATCACAAGCAGATGGTCGTCTTCATAAACGATATCCAGACTGATTTCCTGAGCCTGCCAGGTTACCTGGGCCTCCGGTTCTGCATCGAGCTGCAAGTGATCGCTCAGCATCACTTTGTCTCTTGGTTTGCGAACTTCCCCGTTTACCGTCAAAGCACCGCTGCGAATCCAGGACTGCAAGCGCGACCGCGAATGCTCGGGCATGAGATCAGCCGCAGCCTGATCCAGACGCCGGTCACTCAGCGCAGGCGGTATGGCAAAACTGGCCGTTATTCGGTTTTCAGATGACATTAAGCCCCCAGGGCCTGTGTGTGTTACGTTTCGGTCAGAATATTTGAAACAATGGGAACGCCCTCTGCACATGAGGCAAGTTCCCCGCTACAATGGCGCACTCGAATTTACAGACATTATACGGGATTTCGGCATGAGATCAGGTTTTCGTTTACTACTACTGTCCACACTGATTGTACTGATCAGTGCCTGCGCGTCTAACGAGCCGGAAGAAGTGTTGCCGGAAAAAACCTATTACGACAACGCCCGCCAGGCAATGAGCGCTGGCAATTTCAACGAATCGGAGAAAAATCTCGACGCCCTTGAAACCTACTATCCTTTTGGCCGATACGCCGAACAAGCGCAGCTCGATCTTATTTATGCCCGCTATCAGAACCTGGACCTTGAAGGTGCCAGAGCCGCAGCCGATCGCTTCGTACGCCTGAATCCCCAGAGCGATCATGCAGACTATGCTCTGTATATGCGCGGGCTCGCCTCCTACAATCTGGACATAGGCCTTGCTGCACGCTATCTGCCGATTGACGTCTCCGCCCGGGACGCAGGAGAGCAACGACAAGCCTTCCGTGATTTTAGCGAACTGCTGAGTCGCTACCCCGAGAGCGTATACGCGGCCGACGCTCGCCAACGCATGATTGCCGTTCGCAACCGGTCGGCAGAGTTTGAGCTATATGCCGCACGCTATTACATCAAGCGCGAAGCCTACGTGGCTGCCAACAATCGGGCACGCTACATTCTGGAGAATTACCCTACCTCTCCCTTCGTTGAAGAAGCGATGATCATTCTGGCCGAAACCTTCGATTTCCTGAAACTCAAAAAAGGCTCTCAGGATGCGATTGCTCTGCTTCGCCAGAACTTCCCGAAAAGCGAGGCCTTCAACAGCAAAGGCGAGTTTGACGCAAATCTGCTGAAGCGCGAGAACCGCTCACTTTCCAGCGTCGTTACCTTCGGGCTCATGGGCGACGAATAGCGCCCGCCTTATCAATTGCCGCTTTTCCAGCCACTGGTGATGGGATAGCGGCGATCCTTTCCAAAACCCCGCTCAGTTATCCGAACACCAATGGGTGCCTGCCGGCGCTTGTACTCATTGATATCAACCAATCGAATAACCCGGCTCACATCTGCCTGATCGAAACCTTCTGCAACAATCGCATCAGCGCTGAAGTCTCGCTCTACATAAAGACTGAGGATCTGGTCCAGCACATCATAAGCGGGAAGACTGTCCTCATCTTTCTGATCCGGAGCAAGCTCTGCCGATGGCGGGCGCGTTATCACTCGCTCAGGAATCACAGGCGACAAAGAATTGCGGTACCAGGCCAGGCGAAACACCAGCGTTTTCGGCACGTCCTTGAGCACATCGAAACCGCCCGCCATGTCGCCATACAAAGTGGAGTAGCCCACCGCCATTTCGCTTTTATTACCGGTGGTGAGTACCAGTGAGCCAAACTTGTTGGAAAGCGACATCAGCACGGTACCCCGGATTCGAGCCTGCAGGTTCTCCTCTGTTGTGTCCGCCGTTGTGCCTTCAAACGGTGCCGCGAGCACGCCCATGAAGGCATCGTACATTGGCTCGATCGAGTACACGTCGTACTGAACCCCCATGGCCATCGCCTGAGCTTCTGCGTCTTCAAGGCTGATATCCGCCGTATATCTGAACGGCATCATCACCGCCCGAACGCGCTCTGGCCCCAACGCATCCGCAGCCACAGCCAGGGTTACGGCAGAATCGATACCACCGGAAAGCCCAAGCACCACCGATCTGAAGCCATTTTTAGTTGCATAGTCGCGCACACCGGTCACAAGCGCGTTGTAGATGTTTGCTTCCAACGAGGGCTCGGCCGGCAGCGGCTGGGAGGCCGGCTGGCAATGAGAATCACACAGAAAATCGACCGGGAACAAGCCATGAGCAAACTGTGGCACTTCCACGGCCAGAGTACCTGAGTGGTCAAAGACCATAGAGCCGCCGTCGAACACCAGCTCATCCTGGGCGCCTACCAGATTCGTGTAGACAATACTCACCCGGTTCTCCCGAGATTTGTGCTCAAGCAGGGCCTTTCTTCGCGCCTGTTTCCCGATATCATAGGGCGACGCATTCAGGTTGATGATCAGCCGCGCCCCCGCGGCTACAGAATCTTCAACGGGGCCGTTCGCCCAAATGTCCTCGCAAACCGTAAGGCCCACGGGCACGCCTCGGATATCAACCACCAACGCACCCGTCCCCTCCGCAAAATACCGCTTCTCATCGAAAACCTGGTAATTGGGCGGAAACCGCTTGAAGTAACGACCGGTCACTTTACCGCCATCAATCACTACGGCCGCGTTGTAAAGCAACCCATCATTCCGGAGCGGAACACCGATAACAATCGCGGCGCCAAGCTCGGCATTTTGCAAACACTCCAACGCTTCACTCACTCTGAGGTTCAGGCTGGGGCGCAGCAACAGATCTTCTGGCGGATATCCGGTTATACAAAGCTCCGGAAAAACGACGATATCCGCTTCATGCTCCGAGTAAGCACGCTTCGCAGCCTCAATGATCAGCGCCGTATTGCCGGGAATATCGCCCACAAGAAAGTCCATCTGTGCCATCACAATCCGCAACTTGCCGTGCGATGTATTAAAAAGCGGAGTGTTCCCCGAAACGGACATAGATTGGCTCCTGTAACTCATTGCCGCGAAAAGGTTATTATAACCCTGCATAGACCCTGATTTCTTCCGCTCCACTACGGATTTTCAAAAACCATGGCAACGAACACGGTATCACTCGCCAATACCGGCAACACAACACCTGGTTTTCAACAAGCCAAGCTGTTTCGCATCTACAATCATTACCGGATTGTGATCAGTCTGATGCTGGTGGCACTGCTGTTTGTTGACCCGGTTAATTTCGACACCCGCTTCCGGCTTCTGGATTACTACCAGCTCGTGGTAATGGGCTATCTGGCGCTCAACGTCTTCATTGCACTCACAATGCTGGCAGGCTTTCAGCCGGGGCAAAGGCACATTACCTTATCAATCCTGCTGGACATTCTGATCATGCACGGGCTGTTGTTCGTAAGCACTGGCATTACAAACGGGCTTGCCAACCTTGTTATTGTGTCCGTGGCAGCTGGCAATATTCTCACACCCAGTCGCATGGGTACGTTCTATGCGGCACTCGCGGCAATCAGCTCTCTCAGCATTTCGGGCTGGGCAGCACTGACGCTCAGCGGGCCCGGTGATGACCTGGTGCGCGCCGGCTCCCTCGGCATCCTGTACTTTGCCGCAGCGTTTATCCTGCAATACGTTTCACGACGAATGATGCGCAGCGAGGCATTGGCCAGCAGCCGCGCGCAAAGCATTGCAGAGCTGGAGCAAATCAATCAGCAGATCATACAGCGCATGCGAACCGGCATACTGGTGCTCGATCAGTTTGGCCAGATCCGTCTGGCAAACGCGGCGGCTGAAGAGCTGCTGTTTGGCGCTCCAACAGGCACGGGGACACCCGAAAATCAATCTCGAACGCTTCCCCGGCAACTCAAATCGGGTCTGGATGCATGGCTTGAAAATCCCGAAACACGTACCGAAGCATTTCAGTCCGCACCCACCGCACCCCCCCTGCAAATCAATTTTACCCAGCTTGATCAGGAACGTGGCGACCACATTCTGGTATTCATCGAAGACATGGGCAAAGTGACTCAACAAGCGCAGCAAATGAAACTGGCCTCCCTTGGCCGGCTGACCGCCGGCATTGCCCACGAGATTCGCAACCCGCTCGGCGCCATCAGCCATGCCGCACAACTGATGGAAGAATCTCCCGATCTGGATGCCGGGGATATGCAAATGCTGGACATTATCCGGCGCCATTCGCGACGTGCCAATGGCATCATCGAAAACGTGCTCAGCCTTTCCAGACGGAAACCCGCCAACGCCGATCTGGTTGATTTGAATAGCTGGCTGGAGGAGTTTAGAGCGGACTTTCTTCAGACCCAAGAAAACGCGGAAAACACCACTAAAGTCATATTAAATAGAGAGTTGAAACTACCTGAAGCACGGTTTGATAAAAGTCAGATCGAGCAGGTTCTGGTGAATCTCTGTGATAACGGCTTGCGCTACAGTTTCCAACATTCAGGCGAGCGCACAATAGAGCTGAGTGTTGGCACCACGGTGGACGGTGAACGAGCCTATGTGGATGTAAGGGATTTTGGCTCCGGCGTAACGCCTGGCTCCAGCCACCTGATCTTTGAACCGTTTTACACCACCGACAAGGGCGGCACGGGCCTCGGGCTTTATCTGGCCAGAGAACTGTGCGAGGCTAATCAGGCCCATTTGTCGCTTATGGAAGACGACCAACCCGGCTGCTGTTTCCGCATTACCTTTGCCCACCCGGGGCGAATGATCTGACATGGAACTCACATAACAAGATGACCACTCACACCGCGCTGATCGTTGACGACGAACCCGATATTCGGGACCTGCTTGAAATCACCCTGACCCGCATGGGCATTAAAACCCTGACCGCCGCAGACCTGGCCGGCGCATACAAACTGCTGGAACAGAATACTCCGCAACTTTGCCTGACTGATATGAACCTGCCAGACGGCAGCGGCATTGAGCTGGTGCAGTGGATTCAAAAGAACCAGCCTTCTATGCCCGTGGCCGTTATTACTGCCTACGGCAATATGGATACGGCGATTGAATCCCTGAAAGCCGGCGCGTTCGATTTCGTCTCCAAACCGGTCGAGCTTTCCAGGCTTCGAGAGCTCGTCAGCAGCGCGCTGAGGCTGTCAGACCCTGACCCAGACATTGATAACGGCACGGATGAGCCCGGGCTTCTGCTCGGCAACTCCACGCAAATCAAAACCCTACGCAACCAGACTCGCAAGCTGGCCAGAAGCCAGGCGCCGGTATTTATCAACGGTGAATCCGGCAGCGGCAAAGAGCTCGTGGCGCGGATGATTCACCTTCAGGGCCCTCGCAGTAAGGGGTCGTTCGTGGCGGTGAATTGCGGGGCGATTCCTTCCGAATTGATGGAAAGTGAGTTCTTCGGGCATAAAAAGGGCAGTTTTACAGGCGCCGTTGAAAATAAAGACGGCCTCTTCCGATCCGCCAACGGCGGCACACTGTTTTTAGACGAAGTAGCAGATCTGCCGCTGGCGATGCAAGTAAAGCTACTGCGCGCCATTCAAGAGAAAGCGGTACGCCCGGTAGGCGATACCAAAGAAATACCTGTCGACATACGTTTACTGAGCGCAACCCACAAAAACCTGGCCGAACTGGTTCAGGAGGGAAGGTTTCGACAAGATCTGTTTTACCGTATTAACGTAATAGAACTCGCTGTCCCTCCCCTGCGTGAACGCACAGACGATATCGCGCTCTTGGCCAACCACATTCTTGAACGCATTGCGCACGAATACGAATGCGCGGCGGCAACTCTGACCAAAGACGCAGTGACTCGGCTGAAAGAGCACAACTTCCCGGGCAACGTGCGGGAACTCGAAAACATTCTTGAGCGTGCTTTTACACTGTGTGACGCCGAGAAAATCAGCGCCTCTGACCTGCATCTTGGCAATGGTCTTGGAACCGACGATGCCCGCTGCGCTATTACTGCAATCGCGAACCCGGCGTTGGTGCCCGAGGGCAATATTGACTTGGAGGGATACTTGGAATCCATAGAGCGCCAGGCCATAGAAAAGGCCCTGGAAGCCACGCGCTGGAATAAAACAGCGGCGGCGAAAAGGTTGGGAATCAGTTTTCGGGCGTTGCGGTATCGGTTGAAGAAGTTGGGGATGGAGTAGTCTTCACGGTATTATGAACACTACATGCAGGCGATACGCAGGATGCGTTCGTTAAATAACGTTTAATACATGGATGTTGAAAAATGTTTGCAAGCAAAAATAGTGGCTTTTCGCTTTTGGAATTGATGATTGTAGTCGTTGTCGCGGCAATACTCATGAATACCATGCTGCCGTCGTTCACTTCTTTTATAAATAATCAGGAGCGAAAAAGTGCTCTGTATGGTCTGATGGGCATATTTGCCTTTGCAAGGGAACATGCAGTGATGACCGGGGCGCTTGTTACAGTCTGCCCGCTTGACACCACCAACACGTGCGGCACGGACTGGAACGCCGACATACATGTTTTTTTGGACCCCAATAACACTCGAAAACTGAGTGCAAACGAAACCTTGCTGAGAACCATCTCATTGAGTGGTAACGGTCGCCTTATCGTCCGCTCACTACACCGCAGCTATTTTCAGTTCAGGCCCACCGGGCTCACCCACAGTGACTTGGGAAACATAACCTGGTGCCCAAAATCACGGGACGCCTCGCTAGCAGGCCAGATAATAATCAGTATAGGCGGCCGGGTAAGAATCGCCAGAGATACCAATAATGACGGCACCCCCGAGGACTCCAGAGGGCGCCCATTGCGCTGCTGACCATTCAGACAACAATTCGCCTACACCGTTGGCGCTCAATATCGATCAGCCATCTACCAGCAGGATGTATCCGCAGCGGTTTTCGCGCCGGTGTGAGTCAGCGCCAGATCGCCACAGGAGTCGCCCGCTTGCGCCGTGCCCGCCACGGCTGAAGCGGTCACCGTGTAAGTGCTCTGAGCCACGTTGCTCAGAGCAAAGTTGTAGCGACTGGCCATATTCGACTCAGTCGTACAATCCAAAACAGGGGCCGCATCAACATACGTGAGATTCGTACTGTAATAGCGTTCCATGAACTGAGCATGCTGAGCCAGGCAGGCTTTGGCGCTATCGCGGTAAGTACGCACCACGTGCTGTTGGTAAGCTGGCAAAGCAATCGCCGCCACGATACCGATGATCGCAACCACAATCATGATCTCGATCAAAGTGAAACCCGTTTGGCGTTTAACCATACTGCTCGCGTCGCAGAAATCGCTTGTGCGCTTCATTTCAGTTTCCTGTATTGATCAGTTCGCGCCAGGACGTTCTGCTGGCCCCAGTGCTGAATGGGTTGATGTCCAGGGTTGAAATACTGCCATCATCGGTTGGAATGTACATCTTCTTGTCGAGAAACGACGGATTACTAAATCCTGTATTCAGTGCCAAGCCTGAGACCACCGTAGGCACCCCATCGATCTCAATCAGATCTCCAGCATTGAAGACACTATCACCATTGATATCGAAAAACGTTTCGACGAGCCGTGCTCCGGTGAACGGATCAATCGACATGATAACGCCCCGACCGGAAGGCGCGCAGGGGTCACTTGCATCCGGAATCCGAGTATTACCAATCAGGGCGCTACCCTGGAACTGGTTTTGCGTGACCATACGCTCTCCAAGGGCCGAACGGGTACCATCGGATGCAACACTGTAAAGATCGATATACCACCCGCGTTTACCCAAGAGATCCTCTCGGGCGCCCGATTCGATGACCCGCGCCGTAACGTCTGTAGACACTGCAACGTCGAGCAAAATCTTGCGCTCCAACAAGTCGCTACGGCTAACGGTGGTTGTGGATTCATCGTCATTGATCCCGTACCAGGTTTGTACCGACATATCAGACAAATCGCTGTTATTAAGATACTGGCCGGTGCCGAAAAACAGCCATACTTCCTGACTGTAAGGCGACCTTCCGGCCAAAGGCGAGGAAGTGATTGGCTGAGGGTTGTTAGAAACATCCACTGCCTGAAACAGCTTTTGCACAGTCCAGTTGGTGTTCGTCAGACCTGTCACCTTCCAGAGGTTGCCTTGCAGGTCACCAGCGTAGAGTGTATCGGTGACTCCATCTCCATCGCTATCCCAGGCCCGTGGGGCTGAAAGTCCGTTGTCTACATCAGCAGACATTTCCGTAGACTTCACTGCACCGCTAAACAGATTGACCGAGACAACCTGCGCTGTGTCACCACTACTGTTGGGCCCATTGCCCAGCAACACAGACCAGGTGCCATCGGCAATCTGCGCAATAATCGGTTTACCCAGACTATTACCAAGCGCAGGAATAGCTGTGGAGTTTTTCTCCCACAGGAATTTCACGTTGGCAGGATCGGTTACATCCAGCGCATAAATCGCATTACTGGTAGTAGAACGATCTTTCGCCACACTGCCGGCACCCAAGGTTCCTACAAGAATGGTCCTCCAATCCGTTCCATCGTAGGCGTCAGCAACCGTCAGCTCACCATCCACGAAGTATCTGTGGTTATATGCTGGACTTGCCAGCTCTCCAAGCCCGTTCTCAATGACAGTTTTGGGTATATAGGCGAAGGTTTCGACGCCACTATTACCTCCACCCGTCGTCGCGTTGAAACCATGCAACATACCATCGTTACTGCCAACGTACACCGTGGGCGTCCGACTCAAGCCACCGGCCCAGCTTTGATAGTCACTCGCACCACTAAAGGTCTGGCCACGGAATAAACCGGGGGTTGGGTTGCCAATGAACACGGGTTGGGAGTTAACAATGTCTCCAAGCACACCCTGCCTCACTCGAAACCCGGTCGCATTATTTTCGTTGGTCCGCGCGCCTCGCAGATAGTTCACAATGTCGGCAGCATTGGCACCGGTTCCGGAATCGGCTCTCAACAAGCCGGTCAGTACTGGATTGTTAATGCCTCCGGTGCTGGTCGTGAAGTTGACAAAAGCACTGCCGTTCCATGTCTTGATGTTACGGTTTGCCGGCAACGGAAGTTTTGACGATGCCGTCCACGCCGGGCTTGAGCTTAACGCCCCGGTGTTCTGATCCAAGGTGAACGCGTTCAAGTCGCCGGTCCAGATACCACTGGTGTACTGCGCCTGAAAGGTCGCTGAGCCAGCGTCGAGGGTGGTCGAATTCAGCGCCAATGAAGATCGGTTACCCGTTTGCTCCTTTTGAATGTCAGCAAAGGCTTGGATCAGGCCGTTTACTAAATCCTGGGCGCTGGCGACGACGTAGAAGTTGTCGGGCCGCTGGTTTCCATTCGACAGTGTGTCGCCAGTGGTGTGCCACATACTTTCCTGAACAGGATCACTGTCAGGATTAAAATCTTCAGGGATTTTCAATCCACCGTACTTTGCGGCAAGCCAATATTGATTCGACCTTCTTGACTTGAGATCGCCACCCTCAAGAATATCAATCCAATAAGTAGACGCTGTTTGCTTTCCGTCCAGATCAGATCGTAGATCGTTAGTGTTTGCATCAAATGCCAAGCCCGCGATCAAAGCTGATCGGCCTCCACTGATATTAAGGCCACCTTCCAATGTACTGATTCTGGAAACGCGCGCTGCGATGTCAGCAGTGTCATCATCTTTGGGCACTCGTGTATCAGGGTGGGTATTGGTATCACCAATTCCTAAAAAGAAGTTTTTCTGACATGAAAACTGAATCGGGTCATCCGCTTCGCTTGCAGTCCAGTCAATGATGGGTAGCCCGCCAACCAGTCGGGCGCGGTCGTTTAGATCGGAGGGCAAATTGATATATTCTGAGCGATTGCCCAAACCCTTTATATATCGATAAGCGGTATAAAAAAGTTCACTAACATTGTCAAATCGTTTGAATTCAGTATCGCCTCGGATAAGGCCGCTCTTATTTACATAGCTGATAACACCACTGTTGACAATAGTCGAATTTCCACTAGGTGTAGCCAATGCGTCTGCAGGATCCGGATTGTCTATAAAGACTCCGGTGTTCTCATCCCACTCCTTATTGGGATTAGATTTTTCATTATTATTATCATCAATCCGCTCAGGACCTACGTATTTCATGCGGGCATGCATGAGCCCGCCTTCACTGTTGCGTCTATTACTGCCAGCCGAGTTATCATTTATATAACCGAATGCACTATAACGCATGTTGTCGGAATTTTCTTGAATCAACCCTTCGGGCTTATAGTTATTCCCATATTTTTTACAATTGGATTCCAGCATGCCTTTAACGCACACTTTCACTCTAACTGAGACCTCGTAAACTTCTTTCGGCTTGAAATTATTTTTTTTGTTATGTTGATCGGGGTCATAAGGTGTGGGAGTGTCATTAAGATTCCCATCATCGGTAAACCGCATTACGTTCCCCATGCGGGTACCGCCAATGCCAATTCGAGTTTTCACCGAGTTCCACTTTGAACTAGGCACTGGCGTAGACGATGCTACAAGCCCTGAGCCAATATTGGCGTCTGGGAAGTTACTACCACTATTACCCTGTCCGGTTTGTACTCCCTTCTCAAGCACAGTTTCATCTGTAGTGTCGAGGTGCCTGTAACCCCCGGTTAGAATGTAGCGAAATATGTCAATCGACTGCATAGTCGCCCAATTCAAATATTTACCACTCCACTCATTTTCTTCGCTACAGTCAGACGCTATTCTCGTTGGCTCAAAGTACCGATTCTCCTCCAATATGTCATAGTTGTACTCATAACACTTGGCGCTATCGAAATACCCGACATACTCGTCACCACCGGTATAGTTGCCCTTATAGGCGCGAGTTACCATGGTAGGAAATTCAAACGAGCCAATGATCGCCATATTGCCCGGCACAGGCTTGGCTACCAGCAAAGGCTGCTGGTCGATAGTTGTACTGGCATGGGCGGTACCAATGCCGAGTAGCAATGACACCAGAAAAGTAGCGGCACGTGACCGTGCCCGCTCACACATTGAAATGCTCATGGATAACTCTCCTCTCCGGTACATCACAGATTCTGTTTAACAGTAATTTGAAGCGCTACAACCGAGCGCCCATCCGCCGCAGGTATTCCGCTTCGGCCTGTAATACGAAACGAAGCGGCCGTTGGTGGCGCCTCGTCGCAACCCCCATAATTAGAGCAGTTCGCGCTGTTACCTAGTCCAAGCTCGTCAGTACCACCAACCTCACCCATTCGCTCAATGTAAAATTGGGGCGTAGAGCCTAGCAGTGCATCGTTAACCTTGAAGTCAGGGTCCACCACCGTGGTCCAATCGGTCGTGGTGCTAGTAAAAGTGGTGGTGGGTGACGGCGGGCATTCAGCACCTACAATGGTGCAATCTATCGCATTTTCAGGGTTGGCCAGCACCGCAGCCTCTCCAGCAAGAAGAGCGGCTTCCGCCGCTTGATAAGAAAGCGAGCGGTCGTACATATTCGAACTCATTTTTTCGTTCATCGTGGTGCCACGGATCGACGCGAGGCCGATCATTGTCGATACCAGAAGCATGATGAGGGCGATCAGGAGCGCCGCGCCGGATTGTCTATCTGGCCATTGATGTATATTCATAACGAACGACTCCGGATAGCGACCACACTGGTGAAACTTCGCCCAAGACGGCCATCGTCAACAGCCGATGATGTAGATATATTCTGATCCTGGCTGAGCAGGCTCATGGAGACTTCTATTGCATTCACATCCGCCCACTCGGCCGCTCCAATATCATCCACATCTTTAAAATCCGCCGTATCAACCAGCCGGAAACGGAAGCTCAGATCGGTCACGCCAGAGGCTATTTCAATAGAGTTCAGTTCCGCATCGCCCGCATTGTTACTCAACCGCACCATATACAGAGATCGACCGCCCTCGCCTGGCCGGCCGTTATCGCCTACGTACCACGCTGTTGAACTAAGTTGCGCAATGACTGTATTGGGGGCGTAGGGGGCCTGCACCCCATTAGCCGCTCCATTAGGCGGACAACTACCGAAGAATTCTCCAAAATTAACACTGCAGTTGCCGGGTTGAGGGCTGCTGCCACCCGTGCCCGTGTTGGACTCAATTTTTCCAGTGCCCCCGGGCGCATTAACCATCTGAAAAATCGTGCCCAGCCTTTCGTTACATACAAGGAGGACGTCGCCATCCCGCAGGCTGTTTCCAGCGGGGCCGGCAACGAAGTCTGCGGAACCGGCGGCTGAGTTGTATTCCGTCATGTAGGTGTTGGACCCTTGGCCAGAAAGCATAACCAGCGATTCCGTGCCAGCGATCTGATTAGTGACGCCAACTAGTGATGTGCCCCCGCCGAACCCTTTGACCGCATTATCCCAATCGTACTGCCAAGGGATAATTGCGTTCTGAGCTGGGTTGAGGATGTTGACGACGGCGATGTCATTCCCGCATGGAACGTTACCTGCCTGACGAATGTCTCTCGCAAGCAACTCAAAACCCACCCGGGCGGCGTCTTGCACTTGCGCCAGACCGCGGGTGGTGCGAAATCCCTGAATATTGGAAAGCATGATGCCCGTCACCGCACCAACAATGACGAGACCCAGCACGAGGGAGATCATCAACTCTACCAGCGCAAGACCCTGGGTGCGTGAATGGAAACCTGCCTTACGCCGGGAAAGTTTGCGGCTCATAAATGCACCTCTGTAATGATCTGCTGCGCGCTGTTACCGTCAAGCCCGCGACTGTCGTCCCACTGGACGATCACGGTACAGTTGGTCGCAGTGCAGGCGACCGATCCGGTCGCGGCGGCTCCCAGGTTCTCTTTTAACTCGTCGCGCCACGTCTTCAACGTATTCGCCGGGAAGGTACTGCCAGCGGGCGTGCCATCTATAGCAATATTGAAGCGCCCGCTCTTCGCGGAATCGGGATCAGCTCGTATTGCTTCGATTATCGAATAGGATTGTACGACTCCCATCGAACGTTCCATCGCATTCTGATTATTGCGTATGGAAGCCTGCTGTAGCGCTGCCAATCCGAGCAAACCAATGGCCAACACAAGGACTGTAATCAGCACTTCGATGAGACCAAGCCCGCGTTGCGTGTTAAGGCTCGCCGTTGCATGCAATGTGTTCATGGGCAAGTACCCGCAATACTGTCAGTAGATACCCGGCTTGCCGCGCCAAAAGTAATGCCCCTAATGGACTCGCCAGGGCCAGAAGTACTGCAAACGGAAATGCCGGACTCATTGATAATGTTACCGCCCGTGCGGGCCAGGCCGTCGCCACCGAAAACGACTTGGTCGTCTGTCAAATCAGAAGCCACCCTGATCGTTGCGTTGTAGCTGTTTAGCTCACCTCTTCGAATCACATCGGTGCCCGAGCGAATGACCCAATGAACCCAAGGGTTCCCCGAAGCGCAGGTCGTTGCAGTTGCGCTTGCGGCGCGGCAAAAAACAACCGGAATGTTGCGCTTGATCGATTCTGAGCGGGCAAAACTGATGGCATCTACCATTTCAGTAGACACTGTATCCAATCGATTACTCACGATCAGGTTACGAAATGACGGCAGCGCGACGGCGATCAGGATCGCTGCGACAGCAATCGTCACCATCATTTCAATCAGCGTGAAACCATTCACACTTCTCATCAAAACACCCCTTTTTTTCGCATGGGCCCGATTCCTAAACAAATTTTCATGTTTGTAAGATACAACAGCAATAAAAAACCGCCAGTTGTTCCAGACAAGTGGCGGTTTGAAGAGGATGAGCGGCCTTCAGGGTTTCAATGCGTGATAAACATCACACATTCACCGCATCAATCCGAAGCTCCTTAGGCATGGAAAACACAATATTTTCCTCACGCCCGGCAATTTCCTCAGGCACATTACCCCCAAGATCTTGCAGCCGCGCAATCACATCATTCACCAGAATCTCCGGAGCTGAAGCACCGGCGGTAACGCCGATGGAAGACTTGCCTTCCAGCCACTGCGGATCAATCTGGGAAGCTTCGTCAATCAAGTACGCAGGCGTACCCATGCGTTCGGCCAGTTCGCGCAAGCGATTGGAATTGGAGCTGTTGGGTGAACCCACCACCAGCATCAGGTCGCAGTCGCCTGCCAGTTGCTTCACGGCGTCTTGCCGGTTCTGGGTGGCGTAACAAATATCGTCTTTGCGGGGGCCTTCAATTTCGGGGAACCTCTCACGCAGCGCGTTGATAACGCGGGCGGTATCGTCCATGGAAAGCGTGGTCTGGGTAACGTAGGAAACGTGCGCCGGATCATTTATCTCCAGGCGTGAGACGTCTTCTTCGTTCTCAACCAGATAAATATCACCGCCGTTACTGTGATCGTATTGGCCCATGGTACCTTCCACTTCCGGGTGGCCGTGGTGCCCGATTAAGATGCACTCCCGGCCATCCCGGCTGTAGCGCATCACTTCCAGGTGCACTTTGGTAACCAGCGGGCAGGTCGCATCAAATACCTTGAGGCCACGGCGAGCCGCTTCGCTCTGTACGGCCTGGGACACGCCGTGGGCACTGAAGATAACCAGTTTGTCGTCTGGCACTTCATCCAGTTCGTCAACAAACACGGCGCCGCGGTTGCGTAGGTTATCCACCACGAATTTGTTATGCACTACCTCGTGGCGCACGTAAATGGGCGCACCGAACACATCAAGCGCCCGATTTACAATTTCGATAGCGCGGTCCACGCCTGCACAAAAGCCACGGGGGTTTGCCAGTCTTATCTGCATAGTCAGTGTGTCTGCCCTGCCGGTTCTACGTCAATAATTTCCACGTCAAACGTCAGTGTACGCCCAGACAAGGGATGGTTGAAGTCCACTTCCACGTCGTCGCCCTGAACGCGGCTGACCACGCCGGGCAACTCTTGCTGGCGCGCATCCGCAAAGGAAATCATTACGCCCGGGTCCAGAACCATATCGGCACTGAATTCGTGCCGCTTGAAGGTTTGCACGTTGTTGGGATTGCGCTGGCCAAAGGCCTTTTCGGGCGGCACCTGGTAGCTGGCCCTGTCACCGGCTTTCATACCTAACAGATAGCCCTCAAAGCCTTCGGGCAGGCTGTCATCACCGATTTCCAGGGTCGCCGCACCTTTCTCAAAGTTGGAATCAATCACGTCGCCGTTCTCGGATTTCAGGGCAAAGTGCAGGGTTACCCGGGTACTCTTGTCTACAGGCAGTTCTTTCATGGGCTTTATTCGCTCCCGTTCGCAGGCTTGCCGGAATCAGCAGGCTTGCGGAACATTTCAAGAATCATCAAGGCTGCGCCTATGGTAATGGCTGTATCCGCCAGATTAAATGCGGGGAAATGCCACTCCTGCCAGTAAAAGTGCAGAAAATCGACGACATAGCCGTGCACAACCCGGTCGTATACGTTACCCAGCGCACCGCCAAGAATCAGTACGATGGCAATGGCGGACCAGGTTTCATGGCGCTGCAGTTTTTTCAACCAGCCAATCAGCACCACACTCACCACTAACGCCAGTGCCACAAAGAACCAGCGCTGCCAACCGGCCGCGTCCGCAAGAAAGCTGAACGCCGCCCCGGTGTTGTGTAACAGCGTAAAATTAAACATGGGCATAACCGGCACCGGATGGCCGTAGGTCAGCATGGCTGTTGCCATGGCCTTGGTACCGAGATCAATTGCAACCACCAGCACTGCCAGCCAGAGCCACTTCAGCTTGGTTCCAGTGGTCTGTTCTTCCATTGCAGCGGCCATCAGGCAAACACGCGGGTTTCGCCCGGCCCTTCCAGATTGATGATACAGCGGCCACACAGGTCTTCGTGTTCGGCATCAGCACCGACATCTTCCCGGTGGTGCCAGCAGCGCTCGCATTTTGCGTGAGTCGCTGGCGTCACTTTTACGCGCAGCCCTTCATAGCTGGTCATTTCTGCGTCACCGGCTTCCGATACTGGCCTCACAGCGACTTCAGAAGTGATCAACACAAAGCGGAGTTCCTCGCCAAGGAACTCCAGATCAGCGGCCAGACCACCCTCGCAGTAAAGCGTGACGTTGGCGCTCAATGATCCTTTGATTTCACCACGGGCGCGGGCTTCTTCAAGACGTTTGTTGACCGCCTCTTTCACGCCGAAAATCCGGCGCCAGTAGTCTCGGCCAAGCTCGGCGGTTTCAGGCAGTTCGGCAAGGCCTTCGTACCAGGTTTCATAAAACACAGTGTCGCCGCGCTCTCCCGGCAAGTGCTGCCAGATTTCATCTGCCGTGAAGCTCAGGATGGGCGCAATCCAGCGCACCAGAGCTTCGGCCACATGATAAAGCGCAGTCTGGCAGGAGCGCCGCGCCAGGCTATCGGCCTGGGTGGTGTACTGGCGATCCTTGATGATATCCAGATAGAAGCCGCCCAACGTGGCCTCACAGAAGCTGTATACCTTCTGATAGATCCGCAGGAAGGCGTAGTTCTGGTAATCCTCCTGCAATTCGTTCTGCAACTGCAAAGCTCGATCTACCATCCAGCGATCCAGCGCGATCATCTCTTCCGGGGCAACCTTATGCTGTGTAGGATCGAAGCCGGCAAGGTTGCTCAGCAAAAAACGTGAGGTGTTTCGGATACGGCGATACCCGTCGGCGGTTTGCCGCAGGATGTCTTTGGAAACCGTCATCTCGCCGCTGTAATCGGTTGCGGAAACCCACAAACGGAGGATGTCTGCGCCCAATTCGTTCATGACTTCCTGGGGCGCAA
Source organism: Marinobacter antarcticus (assembly GCF_011049865.1). Classification (GTDB taxonomy): domain Bacteria; phylum Pseudomonadota; class Gammaproteobacteria; order Pseudomonadales; family Oleiphilaceae; genus Marinobacter; species Marinobacter antarcticus_A. The sequence continues at coordinate 22,898 of NZ_DRGY01000066.1, forward strand.
TCACGTTGCCCAGCGACTTGGACATTTTGAGGCCCTTGCCATCCACGGTAAATCCGTGGGTCAGCACCTGCCGGTAAGGCGCCACGCCGTTCATTGCGATGGACGTTTTCAACGACGACTGGAACCAGCCCCGGTGCTGGTCAGAACCTTCGAGGTAAAGATCCGCCGGGAACTGGCCCAGCTCCGGGCGCACGCGCAACACGGACTCGTGCGTAACACCGGAATCGAACCATACGTCCAGCGTATCCAGAACCTTCTCATAGTGATCGGCATCGTCACCCAGCAGTTCGCGGGTATCGATTTCGTACCAGGCATCAATACCGCCGGTTTCGATAGCCTGAGCCACTCGTTCAATCAGGCTTTGGGTGTCGGGGTGCAACTCCTGGGTTTCTTTATGGATAAACAGGGTAATTGGCACGCCCCACGTGCGCTGGCGTGAGACACACCAATCAGGGGATTGCTGAACCATGGCTTCAATACGATTCTGGCCCCAGGCAGGAACCCAGCGCACGCCTTTGATGGCTTCCAGCGCATCGGCGCGGAGGTTTTCTTTCTCCATGCTGATAAACCATTGCGGCGTGGCGCGGTAAATCAACGGCGTTTTGGTGCGCCAGCAATGGGGGAAGCTGTGGCGGAATTTTTCCTTGCGCACCAACTTGCCTTCGCGTGTTAACGCGTCGCAAACCGGATCATCCGCCTTGTAGACGTGGACGCCGGCAAACTCACCGGTCACGCTGGTGTAGGTGCCATCGGCCTGAACCATGTTCAGCGTGCCGATGCCGTAGAGTTTGCCAACTACGAAATCTTCCATACCGTGGTCGGGGGCGGTGTGAACGGCCCCGGTACCGGCATCAACCGACACGTGATCACCCAGAATCACCGGTACCTGTTTGTCGTAGATCGGGTGGTGCAATGCAAGGTGTTCAAGATCAGCGCCCAGGGAGGCCCCCAGCACTTCAAAGCTGTCAATGTCCCAGCGCGCCATCACGCCTTCAACCATGGCAGCCGCCATGATCATGCGCTCGGGGCCGTTACCGGCGTCAACCTGCACCAGCGCATACTCCAGATCGGCGTTGACCGATACCGCCTGGTTAGCAGGGATGGTCCAGGGCGTGGTGGTCCAGATCACCACGGACACGTCGCCCTGGCCTTTGTCGGTGCCGAACAGCGACAGGGCTTTGGCCTGATCAACCGCCGTGAAGCGCACATCAATCTGTGTTGACGTTTTGTCCTGGTATTCCACTTCGGCCTCAGCCAGCGCGGACTGACCGACCACGCTCCAGTAAACCGGCCTGTAACCCCGAACCAGATGGCCTTTGGCGACGATCTTGCCCAGCGCCCTCACAATGCCCGCTTCCACTGTCGGATCCATGGTCAGGTAGGGTTTGTCCCACTCACCCATGATGCCGAGGCGAATAAAGTCGGCTTTCTGGCCAGCGATCTGCTTGGTGGCATAATCACGGCACGCCTGGCGGAACGTTTTGTAGTCGACTTTCACACCGGCCTTGCCAATTTTCTGCTCAACCTTATGTTCAATCGGCAGGCCGTGACAATCCCAACCCGGCACGTAGGGCGCATCAAAACCCATGAAGCCACGGGATTTAACAATCATATCCTTGAGAATTTTGTTGACCGCGTGACCAATATGAATGCTGCCGTTGGCATAAGGAGGGCCGTCGTGGAGAATAAATTTGCTCCGCCCTTCGCGCTGCTTTCGCAGATTTTTATAGACATCAAGGTCCTGCCAACGCTTAAGCATTTCAGGCTCGCGTACGGATAAACTGGCCTTCATCGGAAACGCCGTCTTCGGCAGGTTCAGGGTATGCTTGTAGTCGCTCATGGTCTGTGTGCGTACTCTTCTGGTCAATATGGGTCAGTGATGCTTGTCATTGATGCCCGGCCAGCCACGCTCTTGCTGCGTCGAAGTCCCTGGCAATCTGCGCTTTAAGCGCATCAATGGAATCAAATTTTACTTCATCCCGCAGCGCGTGGCGGAACACAACGTCAATATGCTGGCCGTAAAGTGTGCCAGTAAAATCAAACAGGTGCACTTCCAGTGCTGGCTGCTTGCCATCAACCGTCGGGCGCAGGCCTATGTTGGCAACGCCGTCCTGTGTTGTTCCGCTTTCAAGCGTAACCCGAACCACATAAACACCCCGCAAGGCCGGCATCTGCCGGAGCAGAACATTAGCGGTGGGTGATCCGATACGACGCCCCAACTGGCGGCCATAAACAACGCGACCCCGGAGGCGATAGGGCCGCCCCAGCAGAGCCTCGGCCTTCTCCAACTGATTTTCCAGCAACAGATTGCGAATTCTGGTGCTGCTTATACGCTCGCCTGCAACCGTCACGGTGCGGGTATTTTCTACCGAAAAGCCGGCGGTTTTACCCACTTTCTCCAGCAGCGCAAAGTCCCCGGCCCGGTCGCAGCCAAAGCGAAAATCGTCGCCTACCACAAGGTGGCGCACGGCCAGCCCGTCAATGAGAACGTCGTCGATAAAGCCCATAGCTGAATAACTGCGAAAGGTTTCATCGAATTTGAGGCAGAGCACGATATCAATGTCTGCCTTCAGCAAGGCCTCCAGTTTTTGCCGGAACCCCATCAGCCGGGGTGGCGCTTCCATGCCTTGGAAGAACTCCCTTGGCTGAGGCTCAAAAACCATCACAACCGACGGTAAATTCAAAGCACGGGCTTTGTTTTTCACCTGATCAATAATGGTTTGATGGCCAAGATGAACGCCGTCAAAGTTGCCGATGGTGGCAACACAGCCCTCCGCCAGCGGAGAATCCACCTGCCTGGAAAGCATTTTCAGGTTGGTCAGGCTCCGGATCAGACGCATGCAATGCGAACCTTCATTTGCCAGTTGGCTTTCAGCGCTTAACGGTGTGTAAAGCGCTGGCGAGAAAACGGGCGATTATACCTTACCTCTGGCGAAAATGTCTTACCCTCACCCCTGCCAGCGCCAGAACGGCGAAGTAGGCACCACCGCCAGCCACAACCAACATACCCATATGCCACGAGCGTTCGATGCCGTCTGCCGATAACCAGCGCATAACCGGCATGTTCAGCCACAGAATAACGCCAACCATAACCGCATTCGCCAAGCCAATCCGGGCAAGAAATTTCGGCCAACCGGGCTGGCTTTGCCAGGCGCCCTGTCGCTTCAGCCCGCGCCAGAGCAACATCGCATTGAGCCATGCTGAGAGCGAGGTGGCCAACGCCAGGCCGGCATGGGCCAACGGTACGATCAGAGCCAGATTGAAAACCATGTTGGCCGCCATGGCAATAATCCCGATTTTCACCGGTGTGCGGGTGTCCTGACGTGCGAAAAATCCCGGCGCCAATACCTTGATAACCATAAACGCAAGCAGCCCGGCAGAATACGCCCGCAAACTCTGGGCCGACATGGCGACATCCCGGCTCGTTACCTCGCCATAGTGAAACAGCGTGGCGATTAAGGGTTCAGCCAGCAAACCCAACGCCAGCGCGGAGGGAACCCCGATAATCAACACTGCGCGAACGGCCCAATCCAGCGTGGCCGCAAACTGCTCCGTGGAGGCGGCGGCGTGTTTACGCGAAAGACTGGGCAGGATTACGGTTGCGATGGCAATTCCGAATACCCCCAGGGGAAGCTCGGAAAGACGGTCTGAGTAATACAGCCAGGAGACGCTGCCGGTTTGCAGGAACGACGCCAGAACCGTATCCAGCAAAAGGTTGATCTGGCTGACTGACACGCCAAATAGCGCCGGCACCATCAGTTTAAGGATACGGCTGACACCCTCGTGCCGATAATCAACACGCGGACGAGGCATGAGCCCCAATCGCATCAGGAACGGCAGTTGAAAAAACAGTTGTAGCGCGCCGGCTATAAATACGCCCCACGCCAAAGCCATAACCGGCTCCCGCATCAGGGGCGCGAGATAAATAGCCGCGCCTATCATCGCCAGATTCAGCAGCACAGGCGTAAACGCAGGTACCGCAAAGCGGTCGTAGCTGTTCAGAATACCGCCGGCGAATGCCGTCAGGGAAATCATCAGTAAATAAGGGAAGGTAATGCGCAGCATGTCGCTG
>NZ_DRGY01000067.1 GCF_011049865.1 Marinobacter antarcticus
AGTAAGCGCCAAAGAATCAGCACCTACACCCAAGCTCTCCAATTGCACACACTGATCTCCTCACTTATTCCATGAGGACTCAGCATGACCGCAACCGAAAAAGTGCACTTCTGGCAACAACAGATTACCGATTGGGAAGCGACGGGCTTATCCGGCAATGCCTACTGCAAGCAACAGTCTTTAATTTATCATCAATTCGTTTATTGGCGTCAAAAGCTGACCTCTGTTGAAGATTATCCGAAGCCGGCGCCGGCATCCACCGGGTTCACACGGGTTGTTTCTGCTCCCAGCGTTGGTAATGCTGACGCCGATGGGCTGACCGTATCGTTGCCCGGCGGTGTCTCCATCACCGGCCTGCACGCTGGCAATATCGAGTTGCTGGGTGCGGTTCTGAGGCAGCTGTGAGGCGCCACCGATACCTACGTCCGTCCTTGTCGTTGCCACAGATTTATCTGTATCGCGCCCCCGTGGATTTCCGCAAACAGGCCAATAGTCTGGCGGTGTTGGTTGAACAGGAGTTGGGCCACAACCCGTTCACTGGCGCGCTTTACGCCTTTACCAACCGGCAACGCAATAAGATCAAGTGCCTGATGTGGGAAGACAACGGCTTTGTGCTCTATTACAAGGCTCTGGCCGAGGAGAAATTCAAGTGGCCTAAAGCCTCGGATGAACTGATGCTACTGACCGGCGAGCAGATTAACTGGCTGCTGGATGGATACGATATTGCTCTGCTGAAAGGGCATAAGACCTTGCATTATGAGGCCGTTAATTAGGTCTTTCTTCGTGCTTCAGGGCGTTGTTTTTGCTATACTTTGTTCATGAAATTAAAGCCTGAAAGCCCTTCAAAAGCACCGGATATCAGCGGCCTGTCGGCCGCTGAACTGCGGTCGGTTGTCGAAGGTCTTCAGCAAGAACTGGTCGCTAAGAGTGCTGCCGTTCAACAACGCGATCACTATATCCAAATTCTCGAAGAACTGCTGCGCTGGAAGCGGGTCCAGCAGTTCGGCGCCAGCAGTGAAAAGTCCGCACACCAGATTCACCTGTTTGACGAAGCAGAACTGGAAGCCGAGATAGATGCCCTGCGCGATCAGTTGCCAGACGATATCGAAGAGGCAGACGCACCACCGGCCTCCCGTAAACGTCGCCAGCGTGGCTTCTCGGATAAACTGCTGCGTGAGCGCATCGAACTGACCCTCAGCGACGAAGACAAGGCCGGCGCCAGCAAGACCTTCTTTACCAAGGTCAAAGAAGAACTGCAGTTCATCCCGGCGCAGCTCAAAGTTCTGGAATACTGGCAGGAAAAAGCCGTGTTCGAACAGAACGGCGAAGAGCGTTGGGTGGCGGCTGTTCGCCCAGCCCACCCCTTAGGCAAGTGCATGGCCACCACGTCATTACTGGCTTACATCATTACCTCGAAATACGCTGATGGCCTGCCACTGTACCGCCTGGAACACATGCTCAAGCGCCTGGGTCATGAGATCAGCCGTACCAGCATGGCGCACTGGGTGATCCGCCTGGAGGACGTGTTCAAACCGCTGATCAACCTGATGCGTGAGGTGCAAAACAGCAGCGATTACCTGCAGGCGGATGAATCCCGGATACCTGTTCTGAAAGAAGACGGCAAAACGGCACAGTCCGATAAGTGGATGTGGGTCACCCGCGGTGGCCCGCCCGGAAAACCGTCGGTGCTGTTTGAATACGATCCGTCACGGGCAGGAAAGGTACCGGTGCGTCTGCTTGATGATTTTAACGGTATCCTGCAAGCCGATGGCTATTCTGGCTACGGCAAGGTGTGTCGAGATAACGGCATCACTCGGATTGGCTGCTGGGACCACGCGAGACGTAAGTTCGTAGAAGCCATCAAAGGGGCCACACCTCAGGGTAAAGGCAAACCCACGAAGGTCTCCAAGGCTGATGTGGCTCTGGGCCACATCAACAAGCTCTATGCCATCGAACGCCAGATCAAAGAGCTGAGTGAGGGTGAACGTTACCGCATCCGTCAGGAACTGAGTGTGCCCAGACTGGAAACCCTGAAAACCTGGTTGGAGGCCAACGCCGGCAAGGTCGTAAAGGGTACTCTGACTCGCAAAGCCATGGACTATACGCTGAACCAGTGGCTCACCTTGGTAGGTTACTGCGAACGAGGCGACCTGCAGATCAGCAACGTACTGGCCGAAAACGCCATCCGTCCGTTCGCTCTGGGTCGCAAAGCCTGGCTGTTCGCCGATACCTCGCGGGGTGCACGTGCCAGTGCAACCTGCTATTCCCTGGTCGAAACCGCTAAAGCCAACAGCCTGGAACCTTCGGCTTATCTCCAGCATGTGCTGGAACGCATTGCCGAGGCAGACACCCTGGAGAAGCTGGAAGCACTGCTGCCGTGGAATGTGGACTTGGAACGGACTTCAAAAAAAGTGCCACAGTTCGACTAGGGCAAGTGGGTCGATTTAACGGCGCTTACAACACGGCCGCCGATGACGACGGCTGGGCGCATCTCGGCAAGGTTGGCCAGTACATTTCAAACAACAGCTCCTTCTCCCCGGTGAACTACGGATATAAAAAGCTGAGTGATTTGATTCGGGCCAGTGAGCTGTTTGACATCGATACCAGAGAAAAAAACGTGGTTTTCATCAGAAGCCCAGAGAAATAGGTCTGGCTAACAATTCGATGTTCGGTTAGGTCGCAAAGCGAACCTTCAGGAAGGTTCATGAGTTTTGGTCCAAGTGGTTTGGTCGAGTCTTCGGGCATTTTGAAGGGAACTTTCTGGTGCTATCCAAAATGCCCGAAGACTTGACCATTGAATTACCTCTTTAATTTAACGCATTGATAGTACGCACCGGTATCAGGGCTTCGTACCCGGCCGAGGCACCATATAGATCACGGATCACCCCAGCTCGACGGAGTTTGGCCCCAGTAAGCTGTCTTGCGCTATTTATCGCGTCCTCCAGTCTGCCAGTGCCACTGGCCAGCTCGTTCAGACTGGCTTCCCAGTGCGCGCGCTGGTTTGGCAAGTGTCGCTCGTTGAGGATGTTCAGTCGACCATGGCCGGCCTCAACGCTTGCCCTCAGTTTAGCTATCGAGGCCCGCCATTCCCGCTGGGCCTGAGTGGCCAGCCATCGTTTTTGTGATGCTTCGGCAGTCGCCTTTCGAACGGCGCTGTGCTGGCGCTGCCCACTAAATGGGATCCGAACGCCAATGCCGACGACCCAACGTTTTCTCTCGTCAGCCCACAGGCTGTTATAGCCGGCATTAGCTGTGAACGTAGGTCGACGATCGACTTCGGCAACATCCAGCCGCGCGCGCCTCGGCTTCCCTCGCCTCGGCTGCACGAATCAGCGGATGATCTGGTTCCAACTGTCCATCGGCGAACAGAAGCGTTTCAGATGGCGCCATCAGTTGCAAACTGGCCCCCGTCGGACGACGCCCAAGCAGAGGAATCAGGTCGCTGGCTAGCCCGGCCTTTTCCGCTTGCAGCTCTACTAGTCTGGCATCTAGGAGTCTGCGCGGCAGAAACGTTTTGAGCCCTCGTTTCCGCCAGACCGGATCATTGTCTGGCCGGAAGGAGTGTTCGCGATATCGGATCGGCTCCATCATCGCTTTCGATCCAGCCAGTTAACCGGTTAAAAGGGGCATCGCAGGGCCCCAGCTGTACCTACCGTGAGCCAAAGGCTGCCTCAGCGACTTATGCCAGCCTCATCAGTGAACTCATGCGCCTGAGATTGAGCGACAGACAGACAAGATCCCATTCACCCTGCACCGCCTGAAGGCCCCGCAAGCCGAACTGCCGGAAGCCCAGGACATTCTTGATCCAGCCATTCACCGCCTCAACCATGTGCTTGCGCTGAGCGTAGACTGCTCGCCCCTCCGCCGTGGTAAGCTTCTCCTCCATGCGGGCCGTCGCCGGGTACCGGCTCGCGTTTATATCTCCGGTTTTTTTGCCTTCCCGGCGCAGCGAGACGTAGCCATCTATGCCTTTTGTCTCCAATGCCTGCAAGTCTTCCTCTTTGCGATAACCCGCATCAGCCAGACATTGGCCCGGGTAACTTCCCAGAGTTTCTTTTACCTCGCCCAGCAGCGGCACCAGACAGCCGTTATCACTGGGGTTGTTACCCTGGCGGTTGCCCACGATGATCTGGAACTCGCCATCCACGGCCAGTTGGCCGTTATAGCATTGCTGGAACCCATCATTCGTTTTCATGATCCGGCTTTGGGGGTCGGTAAAGTTACTCTGAGCCTTGTCCTCCGGAACTCCATAATCTCTCTTGAAGTTCCGGCCACCCTTGGGTGAGCGGCGATCATCGTCTGGATGCCGGCCTTTGGCCTCATCTTGCGTTTTTTGATCCGCTTCCAGTTTCTCCTTCGCTGCCCGGATCTTGTCCAGCCGCCCCTGACGGTGCTGAAGCTCTTCGGGTAACTCGTCGCCCCGCTGATCCGGGCCAAACTGTTGGTCTTCCGATTCATCCACACGGCGAGCCTGGCCACAAAGCTCATCAACCTCTTTTGACAGACGGGCTTCTTCCTCCCGCATGCGGTCATAGCTCATGGCCTTGTGCTTACTGGCGTTGGCCCGGACCTTGGTGCCATCAATCGCCAGCGTACCGAGAGTAACCAATTCCGCTTCCTGGGCGATCCGGACCACCTGAATAAATACGGCCTTGAACGCAGCCAGGTGTTGCTTGCGAAAATCGCAGATAGTGCGGTGTCTGGGGAAATTGCCAGCCGCCAGGACCCGAAGGGCGACATCTTCTTCCAACTTCCGGGCGATCTTTCGTGATGAAAACACGCCGGTCGCGTACGCATAGATCAACACCTTCAACATCATCCGCGGATCGAAAGGCGAGTTGCGCCGACCGCTCCCTTCATACCGGGCGTAGAAGGCACTCAGATCCAGTTCCTCGACCACGTCACTGATGAAATAGGCCAGATGCCCTTCGGGCAGCCACTCGTTCAGGCTCGGGGGAAGAAGCAGTTCCTGATCAGGTGAATAGGGGCGGAAGGTGGTTCCCATCGGATTCTCCGGTGCTGAAGAATTTTTACGTATTATGCCAGAAGGTGGCTCCTGCCGCGCAGACTCCTAGCATAGGCCGGTAACAAACTGTCGAAACCGGCAAGAAGTCCCATTGTGGCAGCTCCTTGTATAAGGCGGCGCCTGGACACACCTGCATAGAAATGTCTATCGCTCATAGGTTGCTCCTAAAACCATGTATATACAGCTTCTCGCGTTCGTGGCTCGATTGTTGACGCTACCCGGTGCAACTGAAATCAAACTGAAAAGTCGACCGGTAACCCCCCATTTTTAACGGGTTGCTGTTTTTCTGGGGAGTTGCCGTTACTGGTACAATCCATGGCAGACTGGCGAAACTTTCCCACCACGAAAAACGGCGCTTACAAATGAAAATTCTGATTGTTGAAGACAATGCTGTACTTGCCAAAAAAATATCGGACTGGCTTGCGCAGGCGCACTACACAGTAGATATCGCCAAAACCGGCAAAGAAGCGGACTCGTTGATTGAAACAAGCTCCTACCAGGCCGTTATTCTCGATATCGGACTGCCCGATGAAAATGGACTTTCTTTAATGCAAAGATGGAGAAAAAACGGGAAAAAAGAGGCCATCCTTATTCTGACCGCACGCTCCAACTGGACTGAGAGAGTAGAAGGGTTGAACGCGGGTGCCGACGATTACCTTCCCAAACCGTTTGAGTTTGATGAACTGAAAGCCCGGCTCAGTGCGATTATCCGCAGAAAGGACGGCAGAACGACAGACCAGATCAGCGTCGACGGATTTCATCTCAACGCCACCTACCGAACGCTTACCACGCCCGACCAGAAAGAGTTCAGACTGACAGCTACGGAATTCCGCCTTTTACAGTGTTTCCTCCGTTCACCGGACCGAGTGTTTTCCCAGGACGAACTGGTTGAATCCCTCTACAACATAGAAAGATGCCCCACCAGAAATGTCGTTCAGGTTTACATAACCCGGCTTAGAAAAATAATAGGGGTCAATAAAATAAAAACATTGCGTGGCCAGGGCTACTACTTCGAAAAAGATCCTAACCGCTGAACGCCCGAGTGAACCAACCAGGTTAAAATATGTCTGCTCCGAAAAGTATCCGCAGAACAGCCATTCAGTATGGTGCTGTTTTCAGCCTCGTATATTTTACTCTGATATTCTTTTCACACACCTACGTGATAAAGCAACTATCGGACGAGTCCAGGAAGCAACACCTGAACAAAGAGCTGGGAAACTTTCAGGCAATCATTGAGGCTGAATCCCCCACAACCGACGACCTCAGCAACATGATCAATCAGTTTGAAATGCTTCTGGGGCATGCCATCGTCATCGAAACGGCTAGCGGAAGCGTCCTGGCGAGCCCGAACTTTGACCAGAGCCAACTGCAGGGCGCTGCAGAGAAGCCCGAGGGTTTCATCCACATAGCGCAGGGTGCGAACACGCTTTTCGGGCTCAAACGCATTTTCTCCGCCAGTGAAAAACTGGCCTCAATCAGCGTTCTTGAAACCGAGGGGGCGCTCTCTGAACGACCGCTGAAGGCTCACCTGACATTGCTCGGCGCCTCGGCCGTTCTTCTCGCGATACTGCTGGCCCTGATTGGAACCACTACACATCTGACGTTAAAGCCCATCAGTAAGATAAAAGAGGACCTGAGACGGCTCCAATCCGGGAAACAAAGTCGCCTGAACCCTCACGTACCGGAAGAGTTTCGTCCGCTGATCCGGCAGCTCAATGATTTGCTCGAGCTGTCAAACCGGCGGCTGGACCGCCACCGCCGCCTGAATTCCGATCTCTCTCACCTGGTCAAAACCTCTATTTCTGCCAATCTTGCCATTTTGTCGGATATCGATACCTTGCCTCCGTCCCGGGAGGATGTTGTGTTTATGGCCTCTAACTTGCGGGAGCTTGACAAATCCCTGAAATACCGGATGAGCAAAGCAGACATATCAGGCAGACAGATGGGACGGACGTGCATGCCGGTTGAAATCACGGCAAGTGTCATCACCGTTATGGAAAAAATCTTCCCTGACACGGTTTTTCGCCTCCACACCAACTTACCTGAAAACTTCAGCTGGCCAATGGAGCGACAGGATCTTTCAGAGCTGCTTGGCAATTTACTCGAAAATGGCGGGAAGTGGTGCCAGACAACCGTCGACGTTACAATCGCCCGCACGTCATCAGGACTCTCCATAGAAGTAGCGGACGATGGCCCCGGAATTTCTCCCGAGGCGGCAGCCACTGTCATGAACAGGGGTACCAGGCTGGATGAAACGGTCGCCGGTTTTGGGCTCGGATTGTCCATCGTGTCCGAGATTGTCGAAGACAACCTCGGACACCTGGAAATCGGATCCTCGAAAAACGGAGGAGCCAGGATTCTGATTTTACTGCCATTTCCGGACTAGATCACTGCCAAAAGGCCAGCCATCTTGAAAATCCGGCCTTCAAAGACTCAGTTTTAGCAGTAATCAGCTGCGTCATTAATCATTCTTCGAGTTTAATTCAGAATCAACGGGGTCATTCTGGCTGTCTGTTGGCGGAAGATCGATCGAGAATAGCTGGTACCGTTTGTTCTCCCCCAACTTCTGAGCGTCAGTGGCCCGCGGACCAAGAACCTTATCTACCGCATCGTTTGGAATTGCGGCAAAGACCCTGGCGTACCCGTCAGCGTCCAGCAGACTGTCGAATTCTGTGGAGGTGATTTCGACAGCGTCGCCCAACGAATAAAAACGTGCGGAAAATGGCATCTTGCCAATGTAAAAGATTGGACCGTCTCCCGCTTGCTGAATGCTCTCATACCGGCCTATCAATTGCTTCTCGGTTTTTAGTGGTTTTACTCCGCTCACACCTATGAACACAAAAAGGGTAATGAGAACGGGTGCAAGTAATACAGCACCCGACCTGATTCTGGACCAGGGACGTAAATTGAGCTGCGACACCCATCCGGCAATCAGAATGGCCGAGAACGGAAGAGAAGGAAGTATGTAAGTCCAGAGCGTGTTGCCTGCCAGGGTAAAGAACAGCATTGGCGTTATCGCACAAAACAACAGATACAGCGTTGAGGCGTCTTGAACAGCACCAGTGAATATATCCTTTGTTTTGCCTCGCGCCGCCGCAAGGCCAAAGCCAACCAAGCCAATGATACCCCAGGGGAATGAAGCCCAAAGCCAGAATATCCAGATCATGCCCTTGGGCCGGTCATGGGCACTACCGTACAAATCGCCAGCCCACTCGGGGTACAGAAACCGGCTAAAGTGTTCGCCAATGATGAAATAGTTGAGGAACCCGGGCGTTTTCAATTCAGCGAGCACGTACCATGGCACGGCAATCGCCAGTGTCAGAAGTGAGCCAAGAAGCCAGGGTAATTTTTTTAACGGTTGTAACTGCTGCCTGAAAATAGCAGCCCATAGCACCAGGGGGGTAACGGTCAATACAACAGCCAACGGTCCCTTTGACAACAAGCCGATAGCCAGGCCCACGAAAAACCACCAGCGCCAATAGTCAGACCGGCCCGAAAGCACGAACCACATGCTCACCAGAGAGAGGGTCGTTCCAAATACCAGGAACGTATCCGTCATGACTGCGCCGGCACTGATATAGGTGAGTACCATCGTGGAAAGCACAAGAGTAGACCATCGAGCGACCGCAGCACCGCGCGCATGATTTGCAAGGCACCACGTCAGCCATACGATTCCAATCGTGGCGAACCATGCCGGTAGCCGCAGAGAAAATTCAGACAGTCCAAATATTTTTATAGAGGCAGCCTGAGCCCAGAACGACAGTGGAGGTTTCCCCCAGAACGGAACGCCGGGTTCAAACCAGGGCGTTATCCAGTCCCCGGTTTCAGCCATTAACCGAGCGATTTCAGCGTATCGGGGCTCCGTTGTATCCACGAAGGGAAACAGCGTCATTCCGATAAAGCGACTGAACAATACGGCAGCCAGTACCCAGAACCAGGGCTCAAATCGCTTTAGCATTCTTGACGCCTCTGAAGTTGCTGATTTGGTCTCGGCTTGATACCTCTTTGTTCTCGACCACTTCTTCGGTCAGATACAGTGGTCGCTGTTTCGATTCGATGTAGGTTTTGCCCACATACTCACCAACGATACCAACGCTCACCAGTTGTATGCCGCCCAGAAAACTGATGAGGGCGATTAACGATGGGTAGCCGTCAGTCGGATCGCCGAGCATTATTGCCTTCGCTACAATCCAGACACCGAACAATCCACCAACGGAGGCGGCCAGCAAGCCGACAAGCGTTGCCCATCTGAGAGGTGACACTGAGAAGGAAGTCAGGCCTTCAAGGGCCAGGCCGACCAGGCCCGGGTAGTCCCACTTACTCTCGCCAGCCACTCTCAATGCCCGGTCGTATTCGATGATCGTCGTTGGCATACCAACCCAGGCAAAGAGTCCCTTCATGTAGCGGTTGCGCTCTCCTAACCGGAGAAGGGCATCAACTGCCCGCCTGCTCATCAATCGGAAATCACCCGTGTCGACCGGGATTTCAGTGCGACTGGTCTTATTCAGCAAGCGATAGAAAAGGTGCGCACTCCAGCGCTTGAGAAAACTCTCGCCTACACGTGATCGACGTTGCATCAGAACGACATCAAAGCCGGACTTCCAACTCCTGACCATCTCGGGAATGTATTCAGGTGGATCCTGAAGGTCCGCATCCAGAACGATCACCGCATCCCCCTTGGCATGCTCCAGCCCTGCTGTTACCGCTGCCTCTTTGCCAAAGTTGCGGCTTAGCTTGACGAGACGGATGCTCGATTTCCTTTTAATGAAAGTCCTAACAAATTCGGCACTGCCATCCTCGCTACCATCGTCCACAACCACGATCTCCGAGCGAATATCGAGGCTCGCAAGGATCGGCAATACATGCTCAAAGAATAGGGGAAGCATCGAACGCTCATTGAACACCGGAACCACCAGGGAAAGCAGCTCTGATTCATTCGGCGCACGGGAAGTCTCAAGAGGTTTGTTCATGAAACACCAGCCTTTGGTAGACAACATAGTTAAATACAGCGACAGCCGCAGTGGTTAGAAGCTGAGCAGGCACAACAGAGATTTCAAACAGTTGATGCAGGACTAAAAAGATCAGAACGTTCAGGAGAGCTGCGAGTGAACAGGAAAAGGCATATCGCCAGATGGCCTGGATGTGTGGGCGTGCGTTTGGAAAGGCCAAAGTTCGCTGCAACCAGTAGTTGGTAACCGCTCCTACAACGCTTCCAGAAAAGGTGGCTGCTACGGGGGCCATGCCAAGCAGAACCAGGCCGGACATGGCCGCCCAATGGAAAAGGGTTGCCATTCCTCCGGCGGCAATAAATCCACTTATTCTTTTAAAGGGAACCTTCTTCATCCTGGCCGACACACCCGTGGCTAACCATCGTGCCCGATGTTTCAACAACAATTCCGGAAATGGTGAACATTGACTCTTCAGAAACATCGGGCACCAGAATCACAGTCACAGCCTTCTTTCTAGGAGCAAAGTTCAACAGCAAGACCCTCGTCTCCGTTAAAACGGGCGGAATTACACTTCCATGCATGTAACCGCAACTATGCATTTCCGCCTCACATCTACCGCTGAATATCACCCACCTTGGCTCTCGAAAAGCGACCGAACAGAACCGGCAAAACAAACAGCGTCAGGAAAGTTGCGGTGATAAGGCCGCCAACAATCACGCTGGCCAGTGGCTTCTGGATTTCAGCACCCACGCCCGTCGACAACAGCATCGGTATCAAACCGAGCGCCGAGGTTATTGCTGTCATCAAGACAGGACGTAAACGGGAGACGGCACCTTCAAACACCGCGGTATCCACGTTCAACCCATCCTGTATTCGCTGATTGATGCTTTCGACCATAACGACCCCGTTAAGCACCGCCACACCAAACAGTGTGATAAATCCAACGGAACTGGGCACTGAAAGATACTGGCCGGAGACCCAGAGCGAAAAGACACCACCAATTACGGCAAGCGGCACGTTGACCAGAATCAACAGCGCTTGACCAACCGAACTGAAAGCGAAGTAGAGCAACAGCGCAATCAGCCCCAGAGATACAGGTACCACAATGGTCAATCGTTTCTGAGCTCGCTGCTGGTTTTCGAACTGACCACCAATATCCACCGAATAGCCGGGGGGAAGGTTCACTTCTGACGCGATAACATCCTGAATATCGGCAACCACACTGCCCATATCACGACCCTGCACATTGGACTGAATGACCACACGGCGCTGAACGTCGTCGCGGCGCACCTGGGGCGGGCCGGACTCAATAGACACATCGGCCACATCGCCGAGTCTCACCCAGGCTCCGGACGGTGCCTGTAACCTGAGATCAGCAATGGCATCCCGGTCTTCGCGGAAACGTTTGGCCAGGCGCACATAGATATCGTACCGCTCATTTCCGTTGATGATCTGGCCCGCGGCGGCACCACCCAGTCCGTCCCGGACGACACTCATCACATCCGACACGGCGAGTCCGTACCGGGAGAGTGCCTGACGGTCTGGCTGAACCACCAACTGCGCTTCACCGGCAATCTGCTCCATGGCCACGTCCCGGGTTCCCTGAACTGTTCGGACCGCCGCTTCGATCTGCTGGCCTTTCTCCGCCAGCACCTTGAGATCCGGGCCAAAGAGTTTGATGGCCAACTGCGCGCGGACACCTGACAACAGTTCATCAACCCGGGTCCCGATAGGCTGAGAAAAGTTAAACAGTAGCCCCGGGTGCTGTTCGAGCTTCTCCTCAAACAGGGCCTGCAATGCATAGCGGTTACTGGCGCTGGTCCACTCGGCTGTTGGCTTAAGGCCGATATAGATCTCGATGTTGTTCACAGGCTCCGGATCGCCGCCTATTTCCGCCCGCCCCGCCCGGGACAGCGCGTAGGTCACTTCTGGAAATTCCATCAGCATGGCTTCCAGTTTTGGCGCCACTTCAAGCGCCGTATCAAGGCTTGATGAAGGGGCCAGGGTCACCCGGAGGTTAATCGTTCCCTCTTCCAGTTCAGGCACGAACTCCGTGCCGAGTCGTGGCACAACCAGCGCCGCCAGCACAACAAGAACAGCCGCCGCGCCAACAACCACGCGGCTATGCTTCAGTGACCAGGCAAGCCCCATGCGATAGAGCTTTTCCAGGGGTTTTAGAATGAAGCTTTCCCGCTCCCGGATACCCTTACGGAACATGTATGACGCCAGCGCGGGTACAACCACCAGAGCGACGATCACCGCCGACACGATAGCCAGCATGATGCTGATTGCCATTGGCTGGAACAGCTTGGCTTCCACACCTTCAAAGCTGAACAGAGGCATGAAAACGACCAGGATAATCGCCGTCGCGAAAAAAATCGGCCGCGCCACTTCCCGGCCGGCTTCCTGGAGACGAAGGGCAATGCCATGATCATCGTGTGACGCGTCCAATGGATCGGGGTCATCTCCAGCCAACTCATCCCGATGGGCGTCATGCTCAGCATCAGGATGGGTCAGATGCTTGAACATGTTCTCAACCATAACAACAGAGCCATCCACCAGCATGCCGATTGCCACAGCAATACCGCCCAGAGACATCAGGTTGGCCGAGAGACCGAACCAGGCCATGATCATCAGGGCAATCCCGATGGAAATCGGTATTGAAAGCAGCACCAGCGTTGTTGCCCGCAGATTCATCAGGAACAGGGCAAGCACGATCGCAATAAACACAAAAGCCAACAGAAGCGCATTGGTCACCGTCTCTACGGCCTTGGTCACCAGATCCGCCTGGTTGTAATAGGGCTCAAAACGAACCCCACTCGGAAGCGCCTGATTTATGCGATCAATGCGGGCCTCGATGCCGTCGATGGTGGCTTTTGTGTTGGCCCCCATTCGTTTGAGTACAATGCCAGAAACCACTTCACCCAGTTGTTCAACCTGACCGGCTTCATCCTTCCGGGTCATGGTTACCGCACCCTGGCGAATTTCAGTGCCCAGCGCTACCTGAGCGACGTCGCTCACGGTCACCGTAATGCCATCACTGGTTTTCACGGGTACTTGTCGGATCTGCTCCAGGCCCTCCTCGCCACTGCCCAACCAGCCCATACCACGGATAACCAGTTGCTCCTGCCCGCGGCCCATGTACCAACCACCGACATTGGAGTTGTTGTTCTCCAGGGCTTCCATGACGTCGTTCTGTGATAGGTCATAGGACAGCATTCGAGCCGGATTCAGGTTCACCTGGTATTGGCGGACCTCTCCGCCAAACGACAGGATCTCCGTAACCCCTTCAGCCGGTATCAGCAACAGCTTGACCAGCCAGTCATGCAGGCTGCGTAGTTCCATTGCGTCGTACCCCGAATCCGGGTCCGCTATCAGCAGGTACTGGTAGACCTGGCCGAGACCGGACGTATTCGGGCCCATTTCAGGCACCCCGACCCCGTCCGGAATCAGCTCCCGCGCGGCCTGTAACCGTTCGAACACCAACTGGCGCGCGAAATAGATATCCGTGCCCTCTTTAAAGACCACGGTGACACCGGACAACCCGGTTTTGGAGATGGACCGAACCTCCTCGACATCGGGCAAGGCATACATCACCGCTTCGATTGGATAGGTGATCAGTTGTTCGACTTCCTCAGCCGCTAGTCCGGGCGCCTCTGTATTAACAGCGACCTGGACGTTTGTAACGTCAGGGAAAGCATCAAGATTCAGTTTTGGGATCTGAAATGCGGCCGTGGAGATAAGCACAGCGAGTGCAATAAGAACCAACAGGCGGTTCTGAACCGCCCAGTCGACTACTCGGTTGAACATAATGGCTCCCGGAATCAGTGGTTGTGCGGATCAAAGCCGCCTTTGGCAATCTCAGAGGCCACAAAAAATGCGCCCCGCAAAACGACTCGTTGGCCCGCAGCCAGGCCGGAAACCTCACGGAGCCCGCCAATTGAGCGGCCCAGTTCCACTTCCACGGGTTCATACTCGCCTTCGGCCTCTTCCACATAGACCGTCCAGTCGCCGTCCGCGCCACGCATCAATGCAGTCTCCGGCACGGCAAGCACCGGCTCGCTGGTCTTAAAACGAAAATACACATCTGCGAACATTCCTGGATGAAAACGATCTTCAGGATTGTCCAGCTCCAGCCTGACAATCCGCGTGCGGGTCACAGGATCAATGGTGTGGGCTTCCTGGGACACCGTTGCCACGCCCACACGACCCGCTGCCCTGACTTCGGCTTCCGCGCCCTTCTCTAGAACAATGTCGGAGCTTGCTGGCAGATGGGCTTCTACCCAAAGCTCACTCTCATCAGCAAGAGTCACCAGCGGCTGGCCAGCCTCAACTCTTTGTCCTTGCTCAAACTCATCGGTCAGTACTGCACCATCCACGCGAGCCCTGAGCATGTATTCACCGAGACTATCCACCCCGCTGGCCTTCAACGCACCAATGTCATCATCGTTCAGCCCGTAAGCAAGCAGAGTCGCCCTTGCTGCTTCAATGTTGGCTTTCGCTGTATTGAACCGCTGATCGCCAACCACGGAACGACCCAGCCCGCTGATTCGCTTCCATTCAGGAAAAGCTTTCCTGTAATCCGCCTGCGCCTGTGCCACCGTCTCACTGAACAGGGTTACCAGCGGCTGGCCCTTGGTTACGTGCTCACCCAGTTCCACGTGACGCCGCAGCACCACTGAGGCAACCCGGGGGGACACGTGATAGCTGGTATAGCCGTTGGTCAGCAGCTCACCGGGCGCGTAAATTTCATAGTCAACGCGCTTGCTTTCGAGGGTTGCTACTTCAATGCCGGCCAGATCTTTCTGTTTGGCATTGATGCTTGCGGTGGCCGCTTCTTCATGGCCACCGTTCTCGTCTTCGTGGCCGTGCCCCCCTTCCTCTTCATGATCACCTTCCTCCTCATGCTCACCTTCTTCACCATGATCTTCCTTATGCTCGCCCTCCTCACCGGTGACTTCCTGATGATCGTCGCCACTGGCAGCATGATCATGACCGGCTTCCTGATGAGCATCTTCCTCTGCCTGTACAAAAGAAAGTGGGGCTGTAAGCAACGTCAATGCGAATACTGAAATCAGAGCTTTTTTCATAATGAATATCCAGTTTCCAGACTATTGTTGGAAGGGGGTGATCAGTTCGCCAGACTGACTCAATAGCTCAATCAGACCCAGCTGCGCCTGCTTTTCCAGTTCAATACCGGTTTTCAGGCTCTCCGCGCGCTGGCCCAGCGCCTGGAGATACTCAGAGGTGGAGAGGTCGCCGACCTGCCACTGCTTCTCAAGCAAATCAGCACTTCGCTGTACACGCCCCTGGGAGAGTTCTGTCCATCGGCTAAGTTGGGTGTCGTATCGCTTCCAGGCAGCTCGGGCGCCCGCCAGACCATACTGCTGCTTCCGATAAAGTGCCTGAAACCGAGCCTTGGCCTCTAATGATCGTCGGTTGGCAGCCTGGATTTCGGCACGGTAGTTATTACGGACATTCAGAGGGATCGAGAACGTCAGGCCAACCAGGTTCTCACCCTCATCACGCCCTCCGCTCAGCCCGACCGTGGGAGATGCCGCCGCTCTGCGACTGACCACCTCGGCTTCGCTCCGCAGCACCTGCCACCTCGCGCGGGCAGCAGCAATTGACGGATGATCCAGCAAATTGTCGTTATCGACCCTGGAAGCAAGAGCCGGCCAAATGTGCCCGGGGATCCCCCCATCCTGAGGCCGCCAATCCGGCAGAAGCTCTCTGACCCGGGCTTGCGCCTGATCAACCGCAGCCTTTGCCTGGGCGAGTTCACTGAGCTGCTGAGAAAGGCTTAAAAAAAGCAACTCTGCATCGGTACTCCCCAGGTCGCCCGCCTGCTGGCGTTGCTCAACCTGCTCCAGCAAGGCATCCAGACGGTGTTGCTGGGATTCCGCAATTTCTTCGGCACGCGTCGCCGCGCGCCACTCGACAAGCGCAAACAGCGACTCGGACGTTTGTGCCAAAACCGCCTCGTTCAAATCAGCTTCAGCGGAAAGCCTGATCAGCTTTGCCTTGTCCTTTAGCGCACCCTGTTGATCAGACCAATCGATCGTTTGTGATAGCCCTGCCTCAAAGTTGTTTTCACTGCCCGTTCTGTCTGCTCCAACAGACAGCTCCGGGTTATACAGCGGTTGTTCGCTTGCCTCAGCATCCGCATCCCGGGCTGCCGCCTGCTCTGTCGCCGCCATGACATCCGGATGCTTGCTTATCTGGCCAGTGAGCCAATTTGTCCAATTCACAGTCTCCGCTTGACCGAACAGAGGAATAGACAATAGTACTGAACACAGCAACGCCCTGGGCGAGTGCTTGCTTGCCTTCATCGACTTTCTCCCGAAGGGGTTGTTAGCCACAATTCATGGGGGCGAGACGCCCATGACAAGGTAGGTAGAGGTGGAGATAGTAAGTGAAAAGGTTGAAATGAACTTGAATTTGGAAGGCATTAGCTCAGGGAACTTGAAAGTGCTCCTCAATAAGGGCGGGGAGAAGCGGCATCGCGACTCATGGCCACGATGCCGCCATCCAATCTAGGAAAAGCGCTGGTTTGATGCCGGTTGAAGTGCGCTCTCGTCGGTCGCACCATCGTCGATACGAACAGCCCGAACCAGGCGGGATACAAGCACCTTGCCGTCACCCGGGTGCCCTTCCTGGGTTCTGCCCGTTCTGACAATGAGTTCCACAACTTCACCAGCGACATCATCGGTCGCTACGTCTATTTCCAGCTTGACCATCTTCACTTTCTCCAGAGGCGACTCATCGCCGACCAGATGACCAAATTCGCCGAGAGACACGACAGCAATACTTGCCACCCCCTTAACTTTGGCCAGAGCATCAACCACATGCTCTGCCATCACTTCTCTGACATACGCTTTTATTTCATACATAAACCGTCTCCTGACTATCAGACTGAAACGTCACGACGTTCAGATGCAAACCACTGGTACACACTGGGCAACACCACCAGCGTCAGCAGCGTTGAAGTGATCAGACCGCCAACCACAACCGTTGCCAGTGGCCGTTGGACATTAGCCCGGATTTCTCATGAGGGGATAAAAGAAAGCGGCTGAAAGTGCTATAGTTTCAGGACCTTACACCGTTCACCAAGCACCAACAGCCGCTATCCAAAATGGTACCTGAAAAACTGACCTTCTCGCCACTGTCTCGCCGTCAAATTGAAGCCGATTTCTCCGGTGGTCATATCACCTCCGATGCCGGCCTGCTTTTGCTTCGCGAAGTCGACAACCAACACCAGCTCACTCAGCGCCTGGCTACGGTGCTGGACGATGCCCGTAATCCGGTACTGGTTCGCCACAAGCTTCAAACCATGATCCGGCAACGGGTCTTTGGCGTAGCCGCCGGATACGAAGATCTGAACGATCACGAAACGTTACGCGCTGACCAGGCACTTCAGACCGCGACTGGCGAAGCGGCCATTCTAGCGGGCAAATCAACACTGTGCCGAATGGAGCAGCGCGTGGACCGGCAGGCCGTGGTCAAGGCCCACGAACTGATGTGGCATCACTTCATTGAGCAGCACGACGCCCCACCCAAGGAAATCGTGCTGGACTTCGATGGCACCGACGTTCCGGTGCATGGCGACCAGCCCGGCAAGTTCTTTAACGCCTACTACGATCACCATTGTTACTTCCCGCTGTACGTGTTCTGCGGCCGTCACCTGTTGGTGGTAAGCGCCGTTAAATCGACCCACTTGCCCTAGTCGAACTGTGGCACTTTTTTTGAAGTCCGTTCCAAGTCCACATTCCACGGCAGCAGTGCTTCCAGCTTCTCCAGGGTGTCTGCCTCGGCAATGCGTTCCAGCAC
>NZ_DRGY01000068.1 GCF_011049865.1 Marinobacter antarcticus
GGGTGGAACCCATGTGTGCCTCAGGGACGTGGACCCGATGAAAATTTACCGCCATATCGAGACGTACGGGGTGACGCACATGTGCGGGGCGCCGGTGGTCATGAATATGTTGCTGCAAGAGTTGGGGCGACAGGAATTAACGCTGTCCCGCCCAACACAGTTCGCGCTGGGCGGCGCAGCGCCCCCCAGCAGTGTAATTCGAAAAGCGGAAGAGATCGGTTTTCAGATTACGCACCTTTACGGTTTGACCGAAACCTTTGGCCCGTCCGCATTGTGCGTGCCACAGCCCGAGTGGCAAGCCCTGCCGCTGGAGCAAAGAGCCTTGAAAATGTCCCGCCAGGGCGTCTCCACACACGGGCTGGACGAAATTGCTGTTCTTGATGTTGCCAGTGGCGAATCCGTGCCGGCCGATGGCAAAACCATGGGCGAAATCTGTATTCGGGGGAACACCGTGATGAAGGGGTATCTGAAAAACCCGGAAGCCACGGCCACTGCTTTTGCGAAAGGCTGGTTTCATACTGGCGACCTCGCTGTTATGCACCCTGATCACTACGTCGAGATTCGGGACCGCGCCAAGGACGTGATCATATCCGGCGGAGAGAACATCTCCAGCCTCGAAGTGGAAGAAGTGCTTTACCGGCACCCACAGGTTTCCGAGGCAGCCGTCGTCGCCATGGAGGATGACAAGTGGGGCGAGGTGCCTTGCGCGTTTGTCAATCTGGTTGAAGACGGCCAGGAGATAACCTCCGAGGACATTATAGGGTTTTGCAGGGAGCACATGCCGCATTTCAAGGCGCCCAGAAAAGTGATATTTGGTGAGTTGCCCAAAACCGCGACGGGCAAGATCCGCAAAAATATTCTCCGGGATTCGCTGTTCCCGTGACAGGTCTGACCGTGGTCAGAAGGAGGTTGCGATAGCGTCAAAAGCATTCTTAGCCATTGAAAACAAAGACAACAACGAAGGGGCACTAAAATGATAAAAACAAGCGCAAAAAAAATCCTGGTTGCGATGACCGCAGCCGCTACCATTGGTGCTGCAAGCACCAGCTACGCAGAGGAACCGATTCGCATTGGGGGTATCTACATTCTCTCTGGCAGTGCCGCCACCTACGGTGAGTTCGCCCAAAGGGGTATCAACCTCGCGGTGGATGAAATCAACGCCTCAGGCGGTGTTCTGGGTCGAAAAATTGAAATGGAATTTGAAGACAGCCAAGGCAAGGCCTCGGTAGCGATACAAGCCGCCCGAAAACTGGTTTACTCAAGCGGGGTAGACGCCTTGATCGGGCTGGACAGTTCCGGCGTAGCCCAGGGGCTGGTACCCACCATGCCAGAACTGCAAAAGCCCTTGATCATTACCCACGCAGCCACTCCGGATGCGACCGGCAAGCTGTGCAATTCGTTTACCTACCGTATTAGCGTAAACGTTGCCCAGAATATGAAAGCTGCGGCTTTGGTCGCCTCAAAACTTGACGCGACTAACTGGACGACGATCGGCCCGGACTATGCCTTCGGCCACCAATCGTGGGAGTTCTTTGGAAATTACCTCAAGGACATCAAGCCTGACGTCAATTTGATGTCAGAGACGAATTTTCCGCGTTTTGGCGCTGAAGATTTCACACCTTTCATTGATCGGGTCATGGACTCGGATGCGGACGGCGTTCTCATCTCCGTTTGGGGCGGCGATCTGGTGAACTTTGTTCGTCAGGCCAACAACCGCGGATTCTTCGACAAAGACTTTGAATTGCTGTTCACCGTCGGTGCAGCAACCGAAGTGTTGTCAGCCCTGGGTGACGAGATGCCTGAAGGCGTGCACCTTTCTACCCGGTACTGGTACGACGCTTACGATAACGCGGTCAATACTCACTTCGTTAAGGCGTATATCGATGCCTACGGCGTTCCGCCCAGCTATAACGCTGAAGGCGCTTACGCCGCCATTTATGCCTACAAAAAGGCAATTGAAGCCGCGGGTAATACCGACGGTGCTGCGATTGCAAAGGCACTTAGTGGGATGAGTCTGGACGCCCCGAACGGCACGATTACGTTCCGCAAAGGTGATAACCAGGCAATGGTGAGCCCCAACTGGGGTGTGTCAGGCCCTATGAATCCCGAATATGGTATTCGCACACTGATGGACTTGCAGATCTTTGACGGTGAAGAAGTGGCTCGTTCTGTTGAAGAGACCGGTTGCAAGCTCTGAATCAGAGTTTGCCTGAACGTTGCCGTGGCGCCCATCAGGAGCGCCACGGCAACGGCCCTAACGTAACGAGGGAATTTCATGTCTGGCATCGTATCGGCGTTGCTGAACAGTCTTGATATTGGCCTTCTGCTGTTCATTATTGCAGTAGGATTGAATATCGTGTTCGGTGTTCTGAATATCATCAATTTTGCGCACGGTGCGCTCTACATGCTGGGGGCGTACCTGGCATTCACTCTGATCAACATCGTAGGCATGCCCTTCTGGGCCGCCTTGCTGCTGGCGCCCCTGGGCGTGGTTATTTTGGCGGTGCTTATTGACCGGTTTTTACTGCGATTTATCTATTCCCGTGACATAGCAGACAGCTTGTTACTGACGTTCGCTCTGCTTTTAATCATAAACGAGAGCGTACGAATGATCTGGGGCAGTGGCATACAGGTTGTTCAGCCACCGCAGCTACTGGCGGGTTCGATGGAAATTTTGGGCAGTTCCGTACCGACATACAGCCTGTTTGTCATTGTTATGGGTCTGCTGTTATTGGCGGGGCTCTGGTATCTGTTTAACCGCACCCGAATTGGTCGAATCATGCGAGCGGCCGCCCTGGATCGCGATATGGCCGAGGTGTTGTGCATCAATACTCGCCTGGTTGTGACGGGCGTGTTTGCCTTTGGTGCCTGGCTCGCAGCGGTCGGCGGTGTGGTCGCAGCGCCTATGCGCGCGCTGGACCCTGGCATGGGGGACAAAATCATTATCGAATCGTTTATTGTCGTGGTTATTGGTGGCCTTGGAAGCTTTCCGGGTGCCTTGCTCGGAGCCATTGTTCTGGGGTTGATTCATGGCTTTGGCGGCCGTTACCTGCCGGAGGTAAACATGCTGCTGCCTTTCCTGGGAATGGCACTGGTTCTGTTGTTCAAACCCCACGGTATTATGGGCAAAGGGGCGAACGCATGAAGACCAAAATTCTGTTGGCCATTCTGGCCGTGGTGATGGTGGGGCTGATTGCGGTGCCTTGGATTGCCTCTTATTTTTATATTTTTATCTTCACTGAAATCCTCATCCTCGGGTTGTTTGCCGCCAGTTTTAACCTGGTTTTTGGCTACACCGGCATGTTGAGTTTCGGGCACGCGGCCTTCTTCGGTATCGGTTCCTACGCAATGGCACTGGTGTTGATTCATCTGGAGTGGCCGTTCCTGGTTAGCCTGCTGGCGTCCATGGGCGCTGCGGCGTTATTGGCGCTGGTTATCGGCTTTTTCTGCGTTCGTCTGAACGAGGTGTATTTCGCGATGCTGACCCTGGCCTTTGGCATGATGGTCTTTGCCATTGCGTATCAGTGGCGCTCCGTGACTAACGGAAGCGACGGGCTGGCTGGGTTTTCTCTGGGCTCATTCGGGTTTGGGCTTGATCTGACTCTGGGTAACCCGGCTGTTTACTACCACGTGGTTCTGACCATTGTCGCCATCGCCTCGGCCGTGCTTTATGTGATTTGCCGCAGTTCATTTGGAATGATTCTTCGGGCCATTCGCCAGAATCCAGAGCGGGTATCGTTTGCCGGGCTGAATGTGCGGACGTATCGATTGGTCGCTTTTGTGATTGCGGGAGCGTTCGCAGGGTTGGCCGGTGGCCTCATTGCCCCGTTCCTACGTGTCGCAAGCCCGGAACTTCTGCATTGGTCCATGTCGGCGGAGCCGATACTCATGGCTATTCTTGGAGGCACGGGCTACTTTCTGGGCCCATTCGCCGGCGCCGCCGTGTTCGTGCTGCTGGAAACCTGGATTACCAGTTTTACCGAATCCTGGATGCTGGTTCTTGGTATTATCCTCGCGCTGATGGTGATTTTCTTCCGCAAAGGGCTGCTGGGCACCATTCTTGATTGGTGGATGGAGGTAAAGAAATGATACATCCTATTCTCACTATCTCGAACCTCACCAAACGTTTTGGCGGCAATACAGCGGTCTCAGGCATCAATCTGGACGTCTTGCCGAAGGAAACGATTGCCATCATCGGCCCCAATGGCGCCGGCAAGACAACGTTCTACAACATGGTTTCTGGCCGAATGCAGCCCTCGGAAGGCAACATTGTGCTGGATGGTAAAGATATCACCGGCTTGCCACCGCACAAGATCAGCAGGTTGGGCGTGTCGCGGTCTTTCCAGATCAACAACATATTCCCCGAGATGACCGTTCAGGAGAACGTCGAGGTTGTGTTGTCTGCGTTTCACGGGCACGGTCGCAAACTGTTTAACATTGCGTCTCGTAACACGGGTATTCAACAGGAGGCGGTGGTACTGCTAAAGCGTCTGGGTATCGACAGCCTTAAAAGTCAGCGTGCCGAGGTTATCAGCTACGGCGACAAGCGCCTGCTTGAGATCGCGATGGTTCTGGCCACGCAACCGAAGCTGGTGTTGCTGGATGAGCCCACGGCGGGCATGACACCGGATGAAACCCGGCGTACCACACGGCTGGTCAAAAGTCTGGCTGAAAGTGGCGATTACACGTTCCTGATCACTGAGCACGATATGGACGTGGTGTTTGGCCTTGCGGATCGCATTCTGGTGATGCACCGCGGCGAGAAGTTGTTCGCGGGCACGCCTGAGGAAGTGAAAAACCACCCGGAGGTTCGCCGGGCCTACCTGGGCGAGGAAGACGACGATGTGATCGAGGAGACAAGCGCATGATTCTTGATGTTCGCAATATTCAGACGTTCTATGGCGAAAGCCAGGCTCTTCAGGGTGTTACACTTCAGTTAGAAGCGGGTGAAACGGTTTGCCTCCTCGGGCGGAATGGGTCAGGTAAGAGTACAACACTGAAAAGCATTGTTGGCCTTACCCCTCCAAGATCCGGCGAGGTGATTTTCGACGGCAAGCCTGTCCAGGGGTTTGCGCCCCATAGAATTGCCCGGGCCGGCGTTGGCTATGTTCCGGAAGATCGCAGAATATTCCCGGGCCTGACGGTTCGGGACAATCTTGAAGTGGCGGCTTATCAACGCAAAGGCACTGCCGCGCACTGGACCGTAGACGCGATCCTCAAGAAATACGAGATGCTGGGAGAGCGCGAGGGACAGGATGGCGCCACTCTGTCCGGGGGCCAACAGCAGATGCTGGCGGTAGCGCGTTCACTGATGATTCAGCCCAGATTGTTGCTTTTGGACGAACCCAACGAGGGGCTTGCGCCGGTTATCGTGCAGCAAATTGGAGAGTTGATTGACGAACTGAGCCATACCACAACCATACTGTTCACGGATCAGAGTGTCAGGTTCGCACTTAAACATGCCCGGCGGGCCTACATTCTGGAGAAAGGTCAGGTTGTGCATCAGGCCAGTAGCGACGAACTTCGAGCTGACCAGGCCGCCCAAGACAAATTCCTGTCAGTGGCCTGATTTCACCCGAATTTAAGACTGAAAGCTATGACTGAACGCTATGATCCAACACTATGATTGAGAGCTATGATTGAGAACTACGAAGCCTTCCGCGATGAGCTGAGTATGTCCCAAGAGGATGTGATTCGTGACGTTTACCGTCAGAATAAAGAGCGGATTAGTATAAAGAAGGAGGCCGTTGCAGTCAGGAATCTCACCCGAATTATTGAGTCAACGCTCAGGCTGGCCAATTCCAAGGGCTTTCATTCCATGACGTTAAGGGATTTGTGCGCGGATTCAGGAATGAGCATGGGTGGGCTTTACGCCTACATCAGCAACAAGGCTGACCTGATACACCTGATTCAAAGCCACGGTTTTATTATCACGCGCCGCACGCTTCTGCATTACACGAGTCAGGTGGATGATATACGGGATCGGTTTTTCGCGGCCATCAAGGCGCACCTGTATTTGAGTGAGCAAATGCGGGCCTGGTTTTATTTTTCTTACATGGAAGCAAAAAGTTTACCGGCCCCGGAAAAACGAGATGCGGTTGCAATCGAACTTGAAATTGAAGAAATCTTTCTGGATTTGATTGAAGCTGGCATCAAAGCCGAGATATACGAAGCCAAAAACGCGCGTCTGGTTTCCCTGATGACAAAAGCGTTGTTGCAAGATTGGTATCTGAAACGCCGAAAGTACCGTGATCAAAGCATTGGCGTTGATGATTATGCTGTATTTGTCAGAGATGTGATTGAAAACTATTTACTCTGGAAACATTGATTCTTTCCTGTGAGGACTGTAATGACTGAGATGACGTTAAGTTTGGCAAATCCGAAATTCTTGTGTGAAAGCGCTTACATCAACGGAAAGTGGGTGCAAGCCCAATCCGGTAAGGTTTTCTCAGTGTATAACCCTGCCAACGGAGAAAGCCTGGCCACGGTGCCCGACATGGGCGCAAAAGACACGGCGTTAGCTATTCAAGCGGCCGAGGCTGCATGGCCTGAATGGCGCGCCCGAACCGCCAAGGAACGTGCCAATGTCCTGCGCCGGTGGTTTGACCTGGTGATGCATCATCAGGAAGACCTGGCTCGGTTGATGACCGCCGAACAGGGCAAGCCACTTGCCGAGGCGCGGGGCGAAGTGGCCTATGGCGCGAGTTTTATCGAGTGGTTTGCCGAGGAAGCCAAGCGTGCCTACGGCGATGTTATTCCGGGCCACGGCCGAGACAAGCGGATTGTCGTTATCAAGCAGCCTATTGGCGTGGTTGCTGCCATCACGCCGTGGAATTTTCCCGTGGCGATGATTACTCGCAAAGTGGCGCCCGCGCTTGCAGCCGGTTGCCCGGTTGTTGTTAAACCTGCGGAAGATACGCCTTTGAGTGCCCTTGCGTTGGCAATGCTGGCAGAGGAGGCGGGGGTTCCTCCGGGCATTATCAACATCGTAACCTGCTCGAAAAATCACGCGCCCGAGGTGGGTGAAGAACTCACAACGAACCCCATTGTTCGTAAAGTATCGTTCACCGGCTCAACGCCCGTTGGCAAGTTGCTGATGCGCCAAGCCAGCGGCACGGTCAAAAAAGTGAGCCTGGAGTTGGGTGGCAACGCCCCGTTTATTGTTTTCGACGATGCGGATCTTGATGCGGCAGTCACCGGCCTTATGGCATCCAAATATCGCAACACCGGGCAGACCTGTGTTTGCGCCAATCGTGTCTATGTCCAGTCTGGAGTTTACGATGCGTTTGTCGAGAAACTGAAAACGGCTGTCAGCCAGATGGTTGTGGGTGCCGGTCTCGAAGGGGAGACGCAGCAGGGGCCGTTGATCAATCAGGCAGCACTCGACAAGGTCAAGCGGCACATTGCTGATGCGACGGCCAAGGGCGCGAAAGTGGTTCTGGGCGGTGAGGCACACGCGCTAGGGGGAACATTCTTCGAGCCGACCATCCTTACCAATGTAACACAGGACATGGTGGTGGCCAGTGAAGAGACGTTTGGCCCGGTT
This sequence comes from Marinobacter antarcticus, assembly GCF_011049865.1. Lineage (GTDB taxonomy): Bacteria > Pseudomonadota > Gammaproteobacteria > Pseudomonadales > Oleiphilaceae > Marinobacter > Marinobacter antarcticus_A. The sequence continues at coordinate 7,547 of NZ_DRGY01000068.1, forward strand.
GCGCCGCTGTTTCGATTTGATACCGAAGAGCAGGCGATCGCCATGGCCAATGATTCAGAGTTTGGTCTGGCTGCGTACTTTTATAGCAATGACGTTAGGCGCATATGGCACGTGGCTGAGGCGCTTGAAACCGGCATGATCGGTATTAACGACGGAATTATCTCTACCGAGGCGGCGCCTTTCGGCGGCGTGAAAGAGAGTGGTCTTGGCCGGGAAGGTTCGCGATACGGCCTGGACGAGTTCATGGAACTCAAATACCTGTGTCTCGGCGGCATGCGCTAGTTGCCGGATTAAAGGAGAATTGCATGGCGGGCTCCCTGTCTCATCTACGCGTGCTGGACCTTTCCAGAGTTCTGGCTGGCCCTTGGGCCTCCCAGATTTTGGGAGATCTGGGAGCCGAGGTCATCAAGGTAGAGAGGCCACAAACCGGCGACGACACACGCTCATGGGGCCCGCCTTTTTTCCAGGGCGATGATGGCGCCGAGATGTCGGCTTATTTCCTGAGCGCCAATCGAAACAAGCAATCCCTTGCCATTGATCTGACCCACCCCGAGGGGCAGGCGCTGATTCGCAAGCTGGTCGCCGAATCCGATGTGGTGCTGGAAAACTTCAAAGTGGGCGGTCTAAAGCGTTACGGGCTGGACTACGAGAGCCTGAAGCGCGTCAACCCGAAACTGATTTACTGCTCGATCACAGGGTTTGGCCAGGATGGCCCCTATTCAAACCGTCCCGGCTATGATTTTCTGATTCAGGCTATGGGCGGGTTGATGAGCATTACCGGCCACCCTGACGGCGAGCCTGGTTCTGGCCCCATGAAGGTAGGGGTGGCATTGACAGACATCATGACCGGGCTCTACGCTACCATTGGTGTACTTGCAGCCCTGGCTCACAGGGATCGGACAGGGGAAGGGCAGCATGTGGAGGCCGCGTTGCTGGACGTTCAGGTAGCGTGTTTGGCGAACCAGGCCATGAATTACCTGACCACGGGCGAGGTGCCATCCAGAATGGGCAATGCCCATCCCAATATCGTGCCCTATGAAGACTTCCCCACGGCAGACGGCAACATGGTGCTGACAGTCGGCAATGACCAGCAGTTTGCCCGGCTTTGTGGCGTGCTCGGGAATCCTGAATGGGCCACCGACGAGCGGTTTGCGACGAACCGGGCCCGTGTGGCTAATCGTAAGGAGCTGATTCCGAAATTGAGACAAGCCACCGTTATGCGGTCAACCCGGGAATGGGTTGAAATTCTGGAAGGTGCTGGAGTGCCCTGTGGGCCTGTGAACACAATTGATCAGGTATTTGACGATCCACAGGTTAAGGCAAGAGGCATGCGCCAGGAAATAGTTCATCCGGGTTTGGGGATCGTGCCAACGGTCGGCAACCCGATCAAATTGAAACTGACGCCTGTGGAATATCGCACTGCGCCGCCGCTCCTGGGGGAGCAGTCGGCCCAGATTCTACAGCGAATTATAGGCCTTTCCGAGCAAGAGATAGAGGCGCTCCGAGCCAGCCGCGTGATTTCATAGCGTAATTCAAGCTGCAATGGTTATTATAAAAAGTAATGTGACAATCTGCTAAAAGTAGCTCGAATATAACCTTGGCCAAAGATTATTCAGGTCATTGGTTTCGCCCAGCGTAAAGGCCCACGCCATTGCGTTTTGAGTGCCCGGCAATAGGCATTCCCATGCTGGAGCCTTAGGGAAACGCTGATTAATTCAGCTTGAGCCTTGGATTTGATAAAATCAAACTCCCGATAATCGAACCGACCAGGAACGATCATGAAGCAGACGAGTTTCGCCCAAGCCGAGTTCGCCGCCAAGAAAAAGAAGA